>NZ_JBSFDA010000063.1:0-54383 GCF_053593675.1 Streptomyces sp. NPDC002156
GCTGGTGTGGATGTTGTAGTCGCCGGGCGAGAGGGTGATCGCGCCGGGCGCGGTGACCGTGATGGAAGCCGACCTGCTCCGCTACTACGGCACCGACCTGCTCGACTGGCACCGCGGCCGGCTCTCCTCCCGACGGCTCGCGGTGCTCGTCAAACACCTGCCGCGCGACTGCGCCCTGAACCGCGAACTCCACGGCGAGGCCGCCGAGTGGACGGTGACCGACCATCTGCTGGCCGCCACCGTGGACCATCTCGCCGCCGCCAACTGGATGTTCGCCTCCGTCAACTCGGCCGAGGACGCGGATCCGCCGGAGCTGCCGGTGCCGGTGCCGCGGCCGGACGACGCGAGGCTGGGGGGAGCGGGGTGGGCGACCGGGGACAGGTACGAGGAGGACGGCGACGCAGGGGACGACTCGCCCGCCGACGCGAGTGCACCACTGTCCACATCAACGACAGCGACCCCGACACAGGTCGCCCGCTTCTTCGGATGACCGGGGTTGCCGACCTTCAGGAAGGGTGCCCGTCCGGGACGTCCCCCTCCCTCCGTCCCGGGGCGTCCTGCCGGTCCGACGCCGGGGGTGTCTCCCCGGCCGGCCTGTCGTCGAGCGGGGGCACACTGGGCCGCCCCTTGCGCCGGACCACTTTGCGCCGGTCCCGTTCCGCACGGCGCTCCCGCACCTCACGGGCCGAGAGCAGGATCTCGGCCCGGGGATCGGGCGAGGCATCGGCGCCCGGATCGGCCTCCGTTCCGGGTTCCCGGTCGGCCACGGCCCGCTCCCGCTCGCCCCGCTGCTCCACGCCGGTCACCGCGGGCGGGGGTTCGAGGAGTTGGACGTACGGCAGCGGAATGACCTCGCCGTCGCGTTCACCCTCGGCCCTCTGCGACGGTCCCGTCCGGCGCGGTCGGCGCCCGGTGCGCGCGTCCTCCTGGCCCTGGAGGTACGCGGCGGTGATCCGGACCTCGTACTCGCGCCGTATCCCGGGAAGCTGCTCGGAGACCACGTCCGCCCAGCCGGCGCTGTATGCGGTCAGTTCACGCCGGTCGAGTTCGGCACGGGGCATCACGACGAGGTCTTCGGGGTCGTAGCCCAGCCGGACGACGAGTTCGGTCACACGGGCGATCAGATGAGCCAGGTCCTGCGACTGGTCGAGCCAGTCGATCACATGGTCACGCCGAACTCTGCTCGCTTCCCCGTCCACCCCACTGGCCTTGCCCTCGCGCGTCAAGTCCCTTCAACAACACGGTAGTTCACCGGCCGCTCACCTGCGACGGATCGCAGCCGGATCGTGACCCGAAACCCCCGACAAGTTCTTCACCGCTCCACCACAACGGGCAAGGAAGGTCGACGAAAGTGGCCAACCACACGACCGACGAGGTGTACGACAAAGCGACCTCGATCGAGACAAAGATTGACAAACTCTCCAGCCAGGGTGTCACCGCAGACCAGTTCATCGCCAAGGTGAACGAGTTCAACGCCAAGGTGGGCGACCTCAAGACGGCCATCGAAAAAGGGCCGAATGACAAGGCCACGGACTTGAAGACCGCCGTCGCCAACCTTCCCTTCGGCAAGGAAGTCATATTGGCCCTCAAGGCCGATGGCTGGCTTTCCGGCGCAGCTCTGTTCCTGAACGTTTTGGTGACGGCCGCGACCCTCCGTGTTTTGCACGACGACCTCAAGAAGATTCGTGCCGAGAAAAAGGCAGGACGCGAAGGCGGGAACGGGAACGGCTCCACACCGCCCGGGGGCGGTGGAAGGCCCGCGAACTCAGGAAATGCAGGTACCCCCTCCCCCAGCGCCCCCAAACCGGCCGAGTTCACGAAGACCACCGAGGCAGTCGGCCGACTGAAGAAGGCCATCACAGAGCTCGACCGCACTCTGCAACCGCTCACCGGCCAACTGAAGACAGTCACCGCATCGCTGCGGACCCTCAAGTCGGCCGCGGACAGCGCCGCGTCGGCCGTGACCAAGCTGAACAGTGCGACGCAGAAGACCGCAGGCCAGATGAGATCACTGGCGACGGCGGCCCAAGGCGCGACAACCCCACTGCGGACCATAAAGACCGCCTCCGACCAGGCCGAGAAGTCCCTCACCAAAACAGGCAAGTCAGCCCAGACCGCCGGCACCAACTTCACGAAATACGAGGCCGGGACCAACAAGGCCGCCAAGGGTCAGGACAAGATGAACAAGTCGATGAAGGGCAACCTCTTCGGCATCCTCATGCTCGCCCTGGCACCGCTCATCGCGAAGGTCATCGACATGGCCACCCAGTCGAAGACCATGCAGAAGATCCTTAAGACCGCGTTCGAGGTCATCAAGTCCGTCATAGGCAACGTCATGAAGGCCATCGGGCCGATCATGAAGACCGCGGCCGATCTGATAAAGAAGATCTGGGACGGGATCAAAACAGCGATATCCACCGTCGTGCAGGCGGTGGCCACGGTCATCCGGACGTACTTCAACATCTGGAAGACCATCATCACCACCGTCCTCAACGCGATCAAAAGCGTGGTCAGCGGCGTATGGAACGGCATCAAGGCCGTGATCACACCCGTCGTCAACTGGGTCAAGTCGGTGATCCCGAACGCCTTCCAGGCCGTCAAGGACAAGCTCACCAGCGCCTGGAACGGACTCAAGGACATCGCGGGCCGCGCGTTCGACGGCATCAAGAACGCCGTGAAGGCACCGATCAACGCGGTCATCGGCCTCATCAACTCCGCGATCGGCAAGCTCAACAGCATCAAGGTGACGATCCCGGGCTGGGTGCCCTTCGTCGGCGGCAAGACCTTCGGCCTCAGCCTGCCGAAGATCCCCACGCTGGCGACCGGCGGTGTCGTACTGCCCCGCTCCGGCGGCGTACCGGCGATCCTCGCCGAGGCCGGAGAAGCGGAAGCCGTACTGCCGTTGAGCAAGTTGGACCGCATGCTCAGGACAGCTGCCGCGCAGGGCAGGATCGGCGGCGACGGGGCCACCGGTACGGGCGGGGCCCTGCGGATCGAGAACTACTACGCGGCCTCCTCCAGTGACCCCCAGCGGACCGCCGACGCGCTGATGTTCCTGGCCAAGGCACGCGGGTGGCGGGGATGAGTGCCGCGGCGGCGGCAGCGGGCCCGGCAGCCCCCGACCTGTCCGCCTCGGTCGTGCCCGCGCTGCGCACCTTCCGGACCCAGGCGGCGCAGGGCGGCGCCGCCGTGCGAGGGCTCGCCGCCCGGATCAGGAGCGCCGCCACGGCCACCGGTGGCATCCGCGCCTCCCTCACCCCGGGCAGCCAGGCCGTGAGCCGGGTCAAGTCCGGCGCCGACGCCACCGCGCGCTCCGTCGCCGAGGCCGGTCAGTCGGCCGCGACCGCCGCCAGGGGCGTGAAGTCGTTCGGCGACCGGGCCAGGAACGCCGGCCGTTCCGTCGGCCTCCTCAAGGCCGGGCTCGCCACCGTGGCCACGCTCATCGTGGGCTTCGCCGGCACCATGGCCGTCATAGGCAATCTGATGGGCGCCTTCGGCCTGGCCATGACCATCGGCGCCGGGGTGGTGACGGTCATCAACCTCCTCACCCGCGCCAGCCCGCTCGGCTTCGTCCTCGGCCTGCTCCTGCCCGTCGCCGGATGGCTGATCGACCTCGCCGTGAACTCCGAGGCCGGACAGCGGATCATCGAGCAGCTCGCGAAGATCGTGCTGACGTACATCGAGAGCGTCCTCGCCATCATCACCCCGGTCCTCCAGTTCATCGGGACGCTGGTGAGCACGTACTTCGGCGCGATCCTCACCGTCGTCACGACCGTCCTCTCCGTCGTCGGCGCGGTGGTCGGCACCGGCTTCGCCGTGCTGCGCGCGATCACCACCGGAAACGTGGAGGCGCTGCGCGAGAAGGTCGACGCCGTGTGGCGCGGCTTCAAGGGCGTCCTGGAGTCCGCCGTCGGCTGGATCACCCGGGCGATCCCGGACATGTTCCAGCGGATCAAGGGCGCCATGTCGAGCACGCTCGGCGGGATCGGCAGGTTCGTCAGTACGGGGGTCGAGATGGTCGCCGGCCTGGTCAAGGCCCCGATCAACGGCCTGATCTCCTTCGCCAACTGGATCATCGACGGCCTCAACTCGCTCAGCGTCTCCATCCTCGGCAAGAAGTTCGGCATCAACATCCCCAAGATCCCGATGCTCGCCGAGGGCGGTGTCGCCGTACCCGGAATCACCCGCCGCGCGGGCAAGGTGCTGCCGCTCACCGCCCTGGAGCGGCAGCGGGCCCTCACGAGCCGAACCAGAGCCCCGTCGCCCTCGCCGTACCGGATGGCCGAGTTCCGCGAGGACGAGAGCGCGGGCGCCAGGGCCACCGCCGAGGACCTGCTCTTCCTCTCCGCGGCCCACGCACACCCATGAACCCCGACAGCGAGGTGACGGCCCCATGGCACCGACAACGGCCGAGACAATCACGTACACCGACTCCACCACGGACCCGGACCCGGCCCCCGGCTCGCTCATCACCCGCGAAGGGCAGCTCCAGTGGGCCGGACTGCTGATGGGCCCCGGCACGGCGTACGGCATCGACCGCGGCGGACTCACCGGCTGGGAGGACCTCCCGGACTTCGACACCGGCGACGCCGACCATCCCACCGCCCACGGCGCCTGGGCGGGCGCCCGCTACGCCAAGCCCCGCAGGATCGGCGGCACGGTGTGGACCGTACCGGCGACGGTGGGCGACCCCCAGTCCGCACTGACCGCGACCCGTGTCCTGCGCCAGGCCCTGCTGCTCGCCGACGAGGAGCGCTGGCTCGCGGTCCGGTTGCACGGCGAGACCCTGGCCGTACGGGCCCGGGTCAGCCAGCGCGTCCTGGCCGCCGACCGGGTCTACGCCACCCAGGGCGTCTCCAAGGCGGCCGTGCAGTGGTACGCCACCGACCCGCGCCGCTACCTGGTCGCCGAGCAGACCGCGGTCACCGGGCCCCCGCAGCCGGAGAGCGGACTGAGCTGGCCGCTGACCTGGCCGCTGTACTGGGGCCAGACCGTCTCCACCGGCGATGTCGTCGCCGCGAACGACGGCTCCGCGCCCACCCACCCGGTGATCACCTTCAGCGGCCCCTGCGTCAACCCCACGGTGACCGACCGCACCACCGGCCGCCGGCTGCGCTACACGATCCGCCTCGCTGCGGGCGACCAGCTCGTCGTCGACACCGGCGCCGGCACGGTCACCCTCAACGGCACCGCCTCCCGCCGGCACACCGCCGCCCCGGACAGCGGCCCGGAGGAACTGTTCGCTCTCGCCCCCGGACGCGCCCAACTGGCCTTCCGCCCCGACGACTTCGGCTCCGGCGCGCAGATGTCGGTGCGCTGGCGCAGCGCGGAGTGGTGACCGCACCGGACTTCCCGACTCCTCCAACTCCCGCCATCCACAGAAGGACTTGGTATGAACGCACGCTCCGCCTGGCTGTCCCCGAACGGCCAGACCCGGGAGGACACCCGCGTCGCGCAGACCGGTGCCGTCACCCCCGCCACCAACATCCGGGGCCGCTCCGGCATCTTCCCGGGCTCGTCCGACGGGGCCTTCCGGGTCACGGGCTTCGCGCTGACCGGAACCTCCGGCGGTATGACCGCCACCGTGGGGGTCGGCCGGGGTGTGGTGCAGGCCGAGGACGACCAGGGCGCCTACCCGGTGGCCGTCACCGAGCCGGTCACCCTCACGTTCGGCGGCGGCACGGACCAGAGCCGCAGGGATCTCGTCGTCCTGCGGATCTACGACGACCAGTACGACGCGTCCGGCCGCACCGAAGCAGTCGTCGAGGTCATCCAGGGCACCCCCACCGCCACCGACCCGGTCCCGCCCGCGACCCCCGCCGCCGCCCTGCCCCTGTACACCGTCCTGGTCCCGGCGAACGCGAGCGCGGGCAACGGAGGGATCATCTGGGCCTCCGCCGCCACCGTCACCGACCTGCGCGTCAGTGTCGTGGCCGTCGGCGGCATCCTCCCGACGGAGAACGACTCCCGCACCGGCGCCTACCCCGGCCAGTACCGCGACACCAGCAACACCCTGCAACGCTGGAACGGCACCGCCTGGGTCGCCTACCCCAGGGAGACCGGCGGCATCGCCCCGGGCGGCGCCGTCGGCAACGGCAGCTACGTCGGCCAGCACCGCGACGGCCCGAACGGCCTGCTCCAGCGCTGGAACGGCAGCACGTGGGTCTCCTACCAGCAGGTCCCCACCTGGCAGACGTACACACCCGTCTGGTACGCCAGCACGGGCGTCGCCCCGGTCATCGGGAACGGCACGCTGAACGCCAACTACGCCAAGATCGGCACGGTCGTCCATCTCCGGCTCCGTCTGGCGATCGGGACGACGACCAACATCGCGGCCCAGGACGCCGCCGCCGCCTGGTCCTTCTCCCTGCCCGCTCCCCCGGCCCTCGGCTGGATGACCGACATCGTGCTGAACGTGGTCGGTTTCAACGGCGACGGTGGCTTCAAGTTCTTCCAGGGCGCATGCCAACTGGCCACCAACACCGACGGCGTCGGCGTGGTGGGCCGGTTCACCACCACGTTGGGCACCACCGCGACCTCGTGGAACAAGGCCAACCCCTTCCCCTGGGTCACCAACTCCGTCCTGTCGATCTCGGGCACCTACCAGTCCGCGTCCTGACGTCCGTTCCCGAGGAGGGGGACCTCATGAACACACGCTCCGCCTGGCTGTCCCCGACCGGCCAGACCCGCGAGGACACGCGCGTCACCCAGTTCGGAGCCGTGACGCCCGCCGACAACATCGGGGGCCGGTCCGGCATCCTCCCCGGCTCCCCGACCGGGTCCGACCGGATCACGGGCTTCGCGTTCACCGGCGCCCAGGGCGGCATGACCGCCACCGTCGGCCCCGGCCGGGCCATCGTGCAGGCGGCGTCCGCCCGGGGCGCCTACCCGGTGGCCGTCACCGAACCGCTCACGCTCACCTTCGAGGACGGCGACCAGCAGCACCCCCGCAAGGACCTCGTCGTCCTGCGGATCTACGACGACCAGTACGACGCATCGGGCCGCACCGAAGCCGTCGTCGAGGTCGTCAAGGGCGAGGCCGTCTCCGCGACACCGGCCGAGCCCGCGACCCCCGCCGCCGCACTGCCCCTGTACGCGGTGACCGTCCCGGCGAACGCGAGCGCGGGCAGCGGCGGCCTCGCCTGGACCCTCACCGACCGGCGCACCACCGTCGTCGCCGTCGGCGGCATCCTCCCGACGTACGGCGACACCGGCACCGGCGCCTACCCCGGCCAGTACCGCGACACCACCACTGCCCTGCAACGCTGGAACGGCACGGTCTGGATCCCGTACCCCCGGGAGACCGGCGGCATCGCCCCGGGCGGCGCCCTCGCCACCGGCAGTTACGCCGGCCAGTACCGGGACGGCCCGAACGGCCAGCTCCAGCGCTGGAACGGCTCGGCCTGGGCGCCCGCCGTGCCGGGCCCGGTGTTCGTCAACTCGTTCAACGCCGGGTACACATCCTCGACGACGTACACGGCCGCGCTCACCGGCACGCCCGTCACCGCGCTGACCCTCAACTTCACCGCTCCGCCGTCCGGCGCGGTCCTCCTCGGCCTCGGCTCGCGGATGGAGACCCCCGGCAGCACGACTGCGTCCGCGTACCTGACCCCGCAGGTCACCCAGGGGAGCACCGTCATCTGGACGGCGGTGGACCAGAACGCCGCGGTGTACTCGGGCTCCCCCGGCGCCTCGGTGTCGACCACCGTCCGGCTGGGCTCACTGACCGCCGGAGCCACCTACACGGTCACGGCGATGCACAGGTCCACCACCTCGGGCGTCGCCTGCTGGTTCGCCAACGCGTTTCTGCGCGTCGACCCGCTGGCCTGAACACCCCACCGCGACACAGGAGTTGACCGCCGTATGGCGACCATCACCACCCCGTACCGCGCGATCTTCTGCGACCTGCGCACCGACCGCACCATCGACATCCTCCCTGTACGGGACGTCACCGTAGACGACTACATAGGCAAGGCCGGTTCGTTCTCCGGCACGATCCCCGTCCCCACCGCGGCCCTCGCCGCCCGGGTCCGCCGTATCGAGGAGGGCCGCACCGCGGTCTACCTGGAGCGCGGCGGCGACCTGTGGTGGGGCGGGATCATCTGGACCAGCACCCTGCAGAGCAGCGATCGGGGCGTGCTCACCCTCGGCATCCAGGCGGCGACCTTCGACTCGTACGCGGGCCGCCGCCGGATCCGCGCCGACCTCGGCTACACGGACACCGACCAGCTGGCGCTCGCCCGCAACCTGTGGCGGCACATGCAGACGTCGCTCCCGGGTGGCGACATCCGTGTCACCTACGGCACCGAGACCTCCTCGGCGACCCGGACCGTCTCCTACCGCGACGGCGACGAGATCGTCTACTCCGAAGCACTCGACGCGCTCGCCGCGATGGACAACGGCTTCGAGCACCACATCGCCGTCTACCGCGACCCGGCCACCGGCGAACGGATCCGTCGGCTGCGGTTGGGCAGCCCGAGGATCCGTACCGGTACGACGGACCTGGTGATGGACCGTCCCGGCGCGATCCTGTCGTACTCCTTCCCGCGCGACGCCACCCGCGGCGGCACCACCGCCCGCGCCCGCGGGGCCTCCGTCAACGACAACCAGGCCGAGGAGTCCCGCCCGCTGTACGCCGACGCCCCACCGGCCACGGCCCTGATCGACGCCGGATATCCGCTCATCGACCTGACCTCGGACCACAACACGGTCACCGACGTCGACACGCTGCGCTCCCTGGCCACCGCCGAACTCGCCACGGCCGCCGGAGCGGTGGTGATCCCCGAGATCAGCGTCCGCCTCGACGACCTGGTGCCACCCGCGCTGCTCGGGCGGACCGCCCGTATCCGCATCACCGACGAGTGGTGGCCCGAGGGCCTGGACGTCCGCTACCGGATCATCGGCGTCAAGGTCGACCCGGCGCAGCGCGGCCGCCCAGACACCGCCGAGCTGTACCTGGAGGAAGCCTGATGCCCCAGCTGCCCGAGGACATCATCGACCGGCTCACCGCGATGGAACGCCGGATCCAGCAGCTGTCCACCGCCGTCAACTCGCGGCCCGCGCTCAACAAGGTGTCCGGCGGCGGGGTCGAGATCACCGACGGCGGCTGGCTCCACGTACTGCCGTCGTCGGGCGACCCCGCCGTCTTCTCCGTCGGCGCCGGAGGCCTGGCACGCCCCTGGCTGACGATGCTGCCCCCGCAGGACACGACGGTCACCCGCTGGCCGCAGACCACCGCGACCGCGTGGACGACGATCGCGGTGTCGTCCAACCCGCTGTGGCAGCCGCAGATGCGCCTCCACCTGGAGACCAGGGCCGCCACGGGCACCACCGGTGCGGTCCGCGTGCTCGTGGCCGGCACCCAGTGGGGCCCGGAGGTCGCCGCGGGCGCGGACTTCGACCACACCGCCGCCGTCGCCGTCGCCGAAGACTTCGGCACCCTGCTCACGGTCGAGATCCAGGCGATGGTGACGAGCACCTCCGGGACGGTCTACGCCCAGCCTCAGCTCATGTACGGCTGCGGGGACTGACGGCCACCGGCAACGCCGAAGGGCGGCCACCCCGAACCCGGGATGACCGCCCTTCGTACAGACAACTACCGCTTACTGGTTGTACGGACCGTAGTCGTAGTCCTCCAGCGGAACGGCCTGGCCGGAGCCCGTGCCGAACGGCGAGTAGTCGATGTCGTCGTAGCCGACGGCCGAGTACATCGCGGCCTTCGCTTCCTCGGTCGGCTCCACCCGGATGTTGCGGTAGCGGGACAGACCCGTACCGGCCGGGATGAGCTTACCGATGATGACGTTCTCCTTGAGGCCGATGAGGCTGTCGGACTTGGCGTTGATCGCCGCATCCGTCAGGACTCGGGTCGTCTCCTGGAAGGAGGCGGCCGACAGCCAGGACTCCGTCGCCAGCGAGGCCTTGGTGATACCCATCAGCTGCGGACGGCCGGAGGCCGGGTGGCCGCCTTCCTGGACCACACGACGGTTCTCGGTCTCGAACTTGCCACGCTCGACCAGCTCGCCGGGCAGCAGCTCGGCGTCGCCGGACTCGATGATCGTCACCCGGCGAAGCATCTGCCGGATGATGATCTCGATGTGCTTGTCGTGGATCGACACACCCTGCGAGTTGTAGACCTTCTGGACCTCGCCGACCAGGTGGACCTGGACCGCGCGCTGACCGAGGATCCGCAGCACGTCGTGCGGGTTGGTGGCACCGAAGGTGAGCTTCTGGCCCACCTCGACGTGGTCACCCTCACGCACCATGACCTTGGCGCGCTTCGAGATCGGGAACGCCGTCTCGTCGCTGCCGTCGTCCGGGGTGATGACGATCTTCTTGGTCTTCTCGGTCTCCTCGATACGGACGCGGCCGGCCGCCTCCGAGATCGGGGCGACACCCTTGGGCGTACGAGCCTCGAAGAGCTCGACGACACGGGGCAGACCCTGGGTGATGTCGTCACCGGCCACACCACCGGTGTGGAAGGTACGCATCGTCAGCTGGGTGCCGGGCTCACCGATGGACTGGGCGGCGATGATGCCGACCGCCTCACCGATGTCGACCAGCTTGCCGGTGGCCAGCGAACGGCCGTAGCACATGGCGCAGGTGCCGACGGCGGACTCGCAGGTCAGGACCGAGCGGGTCTTGACCTCCTCGACGCCGTGCTTGACCAGCTCGTCGATGAGGACGTCACCGAGGTCGGTGTTGGCCGGGGCCAGCACACGTCCGTCGATGGTGATGTCCTCAGCCAGCGCACGGGCGTACACCGACGTCTCGACGTTCTCGGTCTTGCGGAGCACGCCGGCCTCGTCGCGCTCGGCGATGGCCAGCTTGAGGCCGCGGTCGGTGCCGCAGTCCTCTTCGCGAATGATGACGTCCTGCGAGACGTCCACCAGACGACGGGTGAGGTAACCCGAGTCGGCGGTACGCAGGGCGGTGTCGGCGAGACCCTTACGGGCACCGTGAGTCGAGATGAAGTACTCCAGCACCGACAGGCCCTCACGGAAGGAGGCCTTGATCGGACGCGGGATCGTCTCGTTCTTGGCGTTCGACACCAGACCACGCATACCGGCGATCTGCCGCATCTGCATCATGTTTCCTCGGGCACCCGAGTCAACCATCATGAAGATGGGGTTCGTCTTGGGGAAGTTCGCGTTCATCGCCTCGGCAACCTCGTTGGTCGCCTTGGTCCAGATCGCAATGAGCTCCTGCGTGCGCTCGTCCTTGGTGATCAGACCGCGCTCGTACTGCTTCTGGACCTTCTCGTCCAGCGCCTCGTAGCCCTTGACGATCTCCTTCTTCGCCTCGGGAACGACGACGTCGGAGATGGCCACGGTGACACCGGAGCGGGTCGCCCAGAAGAAGCCGGCCGCCTTCAGGTTGTCGAGCGTCGCCGCCACGATGACCTTGGGGTAGCGCTCGGCGAGGTCGTTGACGATCTCGGAGAGCTGCTTCTTGCCGACCGAGTAGTCGACGAACGGGTAGTCCTCGGGCAGCAGCTCGTTGAAGAGCGCGCGGCCCAGCGTGGTGCGCAGACGGAACGAGTCCCCCTGCTGCCACTCGGGCTCGCCCTCCTCGCGGGCCGGCGGGGTCCAGCCGCGCGGCGGGATGGTGCCCACCGGGAAGCGGATGTCGACGGCCGACTGCAGCGCCAGCTCACCGTTGTCGAACGCCATGGTCGCCTCGGCCGAGGAGCCGAACGCACGGCCCTCGCCCTTGACGTCACGCAGTTCGCCGTCGGTGGTGAGGAAGAACAGACCGAGGACCATGTCCTGGGTCGGCATCGTCACCGGACGGCCGTCGGCGGGCTTGAGGATGTTGTTCGAGGACAGCATCAGGATGCGGGCCTCGGCCTGCGCCTCCGCGGAGAGCGGCAGGTGGACGGCCATCTGGTCACCGTCGAAGTCCGCGTTGAACGCGGTGCAGACGAGCGGGTGGATCTGGATGGCCTTGCCCTCGACCAGCTGCGGCTCGAAGGCCTGGATGCCGAGGCGGTGCAGCGTGGGCGCACGGTTCAGCAGAACCGGGTGCTCAGCGATGACCTCTTCCAGCACGTCGTACACGACGGTCCGGCCACGCTCGACCATGCGCTTCGCGCTCTTGATGTTCTGCGCGTGGTTGAGGTCGACCAGCCGCTTCATGACGAACGGCTTGAACAGCTCCAGCGCCATCGCCTTCGGCAGACCGCACTGGTGCAGCTTCAGCTGCGGACCGACGACGATCACGGAACGCGCGGAGTAGTCCACACGCTTGCCGAGCAGGTTCTGACGGAATCGACCCTGCTTGCCCTTGAGCATGTCGCTCAGGGACTTCAGCGGGCGGTTACCGGGACCGGTGACCGGACGGCCACGACGGCCGTTGTCGAACAGCGCGTCAACGGCCTCCTGAAGCATGCGCTTCTCGTTGTTGACGATGATCTCGGGAGCACCGAGGTCGAGAAGCCGCTTCAGACGGTTGTTCCGGTTGATCACACGGCGGTACAGGTCGTTCAGGTCGGAGGTCGCGAAGCGGCCACCGTCCAGCTGCACCATCGGGCGAAGGTCCGGCGGAATGACCGGGACGCAGTCGAGAACCATGCCCTTGGGGCTGTTGGAGGTCTGCAGGAACGCAGACACGACCTTCAGCCGCTTCAGGGCGCGGGTCTTCTTCTGGCCCTTGCCGGTACGGATGATCTCGCGGAGGCGCTCGGCCTCCTCCTCCAGGTCGAAGGACTCCAGGCGCTTCTGCAGCGCCGCGGCACCCATCGAACCGTCGAAGTAGGTCCCGAAGCGGTCGCGCAGCTCGCGGTAGAGCAGCTCGTCGCCCTCCAGGTCCTGGACCTTGAGGTTCTTGAACCGGGTCCACACCTCGTCGAGGCGGTCGATCTCGCGCTGCGAACGGTCCCGCAGCTGCTTCATCTCCCGCTCGGCACCTTCGCGCACCTTGCGGCGTACGTCGGCCTTGGCGCCCTCGGCCTCCAGCTCGCCCAGGTCGCTTTCCAGCTTCTTGGCGCGGGCTTCGAGGTCGGAGTCACGCCGGTTCTCGATCTGCTGCCGCTCGACCGAGACATGCGCCTCCAGCGAGGGCAGGTCACGGGTACGGCGCTCGTCGTCGACGTACGTGATCATGTACGCCGCGAAGTAGATGACCTTCTCGAGGTCCTTCGGGGCGAGGTCGAGCAGGTAGCCCAGACGCGACGGAACGCCCTTGAAGTACCAGATGTGGGTGACGGGAGCGGCCAGCTCGATGTGGCCCATCCGCTCACGGCGCACCTTGGCGCGAGTGACCTCGACGCCACAGCGCTCACAGATGATGCCCTTGAAGCGGACACGCTTGTACTTGCCGCAGTAGCACTCCCAGTCCCGGGTCGGACCGAAGATCTTCTCGCAGAAGAGTCCGTCCTTTTCGGGCTTGAGCGTGCGGTAGTTGATCGTCTCGGGCTTCTTGACCTCGCCGTGGCTCCACTGACGGATGTCGTCAGCGGTGGCCAGACCGATCCGGAGCTCGTCGAAGAAGTTGACGTCGAGCACTATGCGTCAATCCCTCTCAGGGTTGTAAGTCATGGGGTCTGATACGGGGGTCCTGGGGCCGGAGGCCTTCATCGCGAAGGCCTCCGAACTCCCGTCAGACCTCTTCGACGCTGCTCGGCTCACGCCGGGACAGGTCGATGCCGAGCTCCTCCGCCGCGCGGAAGACGTCCTCGTCGGTGTCACGCATTTCGATGGACATACCGTCACTGGACAGCACCTCCACGTTGAGGCAGAGAGACTGCATCTCCTTGATGAGCACCTTGAAGGACTCGGGGATGCCGGGCTCGGGGATGTTCTCGCCCTTGACGATGGCCTCGTAGACCTTCACGCGGCCGGTGACGTCGTCGGACTTGATGGTCAGCAGCTCCTGGAGGGCGTACGCGGCGCCATAAGCCTCCAGCGCCCACACCTCCATCTCTCCGAAGCGCTGGCCACCGAACTGGGCCTTACCACCCAGCGGCTGCTGGGTGATCATCGAGTACGGACCGGTCGAACGCGCGTGCAGCTTGTCGTCGACCAGGTGGTGGAGCTTGAGGATGTACATGTAGCCGACCGAGATCGGCTCCGGGAACGGCTCGCCGGAGCGGCCGTCGAACAGCGGTGCCTTGCCGGTCGGGAGCACCATGCGCTCGCCGTCGCGGTTCGGGATCGTGTGGTTGAGCAGACCGGCCAGCTCGTCCTCACGCGCACCGTCGAAGACGGGGGTGGCGACGTTCGTGCCGGGGGCGACCACGTCGGCCTCGATGGCCTGGAGGCGCTGTGCCCAGTCGTCCGCGAGGCCGGAGACGTCCCAGCCGCGGCTGGCGAGCCAGCCGAGGTGGATCTCCAGGACCTGTCCCGGGTTCATTCGGGACGGGACACCCAGCGGGTTGAGGATGATGTCGACCGGAGTTCCGTCCTCGAGGAACGGCATGTCCTCGATCGGAAGGATCTTCGAGATAACACCCTTGTTGCCGTGGCGGCCGGCGAGCTTGTCACCGTCCGTGATCTTGCGCTTCTGCGCCACGTAGACCCGAACCAGCTGGTTCACGCCCGGCGGCAGCTCGTCGCCCTCCTCACGGTCGAAGACGCGGACGCCGATGACCTTGCCGATCTCGCCGTGCGGCACCTTCAGCGAGGTGTCGCGGACCTCGCGCGCCTTCTCACCGAAGATCGCGCGGAGCAGGCGCTCCTCGGGGGTCAGCTCGGTCTCACCCTTGGGCGTGACCTTGCCGACGAGGATGTCACCGGCGACGACCTCGGCACCGATACGGATGATGCCGCGCTCGTCGAGGTCGGCGAGGACCTCCTCGGAGACGTTCGGGATGTCCCGGGTGATCTCCTCGGGGCCGAGCTTGGTGTCACGGGCGTCGACCTCGTGCTCCTCGATGTGGATCGAGGAGAGGACATCGTCCTGCACGAGGCGCTGCGACAGGATGATCGCGTCCTCGTAGTTGTGACCCTCCCACGGCATGAAGGCGACGAGCAGGTTCTTGCCCAGCGCCATCTCACCTTCCTGGGTGGCCGGCCCGTCGGCGAGAACCTGGTTCTCGACGATCCGGTCGCCCTCGTCCACGACAACCTTCTGGTTGACCGAGGTGCCCTGGTTGGAGCGCGAGAACTTCGCGACGCGGTACGTGGTGTACGTACCGTCGTCGTTGGCGACGGTGATGTAGTCCGCGGAGACCTCCTGGACGACACCCGCCTTCTCGGCCTTGATGACGTCGCCGGCGTCGACGGCGCAGCGGTACTCCATGCCCGTACCGACGAGGGGGGCCTCGGCGGTGATCAGCGGCACGGCCTGGCGCATCATGTTCGCGCCCATGAGGGCACGGTTGGCGTCGTCGTGCTCCAGGAAGGGGATCATCGCGGTCGCGACGGACACCATCTGGCGCGGGGAGACGTCCATGTAGTCGACGTCGTCGCCGGGGATGTAGTCGATCTCGCCGCCACGGCGGCGGACGAGAACGCGGGACTCCTCGAAGCGCATGTCCTCGGAGAGGATCGCGTTCGCCTGGGCGATCACGAAGCGGTCTTCTTCGTCGGCGGTCAGGTAGTCGACGTCGTCGGTGACGACACCCTCGACGACCTTGCGGTACGGGGTCTCGACGAACCCGAACGCGTTGACCCGGCCGTAGGAGGCGAGCGAGCCGATCAGACCGATGTTCGGGCCTTCAGGGGTCTCGATCGGACACATGCGGCCGTAGTGCGAGGGGTGCACGTCACGGACCTCGAAGCCGGCCCGCTCACGGGAGAGACCACCCGGGCCAAGCGCCGACAGACGGCGCTTGTGGGTGAGACCCGACAGCGGGTTGTTCTGGTCCATGAACTGCGACAGCTGGCTGGTGCCGAAGAACTCCTTGATGGAGGCGACGACCGGCCGGATGTTGATCAGGGTCTGCGGCGTGATCGCCTCGACGTCCTGGGTCGTCATGCGCTCGCGGACGACGCGCTCCATACGAGCCAGACCCGTACGGACCTGGTTCTGGATGAGCTCGCCGACGTTGCGCAGACGACGGTTGCCGAAGTGGTCGATGTCGTCGGTCTCGACGACGATCGACGTGCCGTTGTCGCCAACGGTCTCGGTCTCACCGGCGTGCAGCTTCACCAGGTACTTGATCGTCGAGATGATGTCCTCGACGGTCAGCACACCGGCGTCCAGCGGGGCCTCGCCGCCCAGCTTCTTGTTGACCTTGTAACGGCCGACCTTGGCGAGGTCGTAGCGCTTCGGGTTGAAGTACAGGTTCTCCAGAAGCGTCTGCGCGGCCTCACGGGTCGGCGGCTCGCCCGGACGGAGCTTGCGGTAGATGTCGAGCAGCGCGTCGTCCTGGCCCTGGGTGTGGTCCTTCTCCAGGGTGGCGCGCATCGACTCGTACTCGCCGAACTCCTCAAGGATCTGCTCGGTCGTCCAACCGAGAGCCTTCAGCAGAACGGTCACGGACTGCTTGCGCTTGCGGTCGATGCGGACACCGACCATGTCGCGCTTGTCGATCTCCATCTCCAGCCAGGCGCCCCGGGAGGGGATCACCTTGGAGGAGAAGATGTCCTTGTCGGACGTCTTGTCGATGGAGGAGTCGAAGTAGACACCCGGCGAACGGACCAGCTGCGACACCACGACACGCTCGGTGCCGTTGATGACGAAGGTGCCCTTGTTGGTCATGAGCGGGAAGTCGCCCATGAAGACCGTCTGGGACTTGATCTCGCCGGTCTCGTTGTTGGTGAACTCGGCCGTGACGAAGAGGGGCGCGGAGTACGTGAAGTCGCGCTCCTTGCACTCGTCGATCGAGTTCTTCGGAGGCTCGAAACGGTGGTCGCGGAACGTCAGGGACATCGACCCGGAGAAGTCCTCGATCGGGGAGATCTCCTCGAAGATCTCCTCCAGACCGGACTTGGTGGGGACGTCCTGTCCGCTGTCCAGAGCAGCCTCGACACGAGCCTTCCACGCGGCGTTACCGAGCAGCCAGTCGAAGCTCTCGGTTTGCAGCGCAAGGAGGTTCGGAACCTCGAGGGGCTCCTTGATCTTTGCAAAAGAGATGCGCAGCGGGGCAGTGCTGGCGCCGTGGTTCGTATTCGCGGAGGCAGTGCGCGAGGCGGCCAAGAGGGGGTCCTTCCGAGGGCTCGGACTCACTACGCGCGTACCGGCCCCTCACCGGGGCACAGAGACAGGCGCTCCGCGATCCAGCCGTAAAAGGCCAGGTCGGAGAAGGTCCGATCGTCGGTGCTCAAGCGAGGGCATGCCCCTGGTGACGGGCAGGAGGCAGCTAACAGGCAGCGCAAAGGGTCAGTGTAGCCACTAGGCCCACTGATGTCCAGTTCGGGTTTTTGAAGACCCTCGTTGTTCTCAACCCCTGCTGCAAGCCACGCCCTCGATGCACCTCGATACTGCCCTCTTCGCCACCGATCCATGCCTCGGATTCGGATCGATGTGGCGACGCGTCCTGAGAATTGCGCGCTACGTGCAGTTCGTCAAGGCCTCCAGGCCCCGACCCGGTGCTGCCATCGTCACGTGCGGGACGTCACCAGGGTCGTTCGGAGGCACGACGAAGATCACCTTACTCGCCGTCACCGAGCCTGCAAGGCAGCCACGACCCGACCCCTCGAACGCCGAAGAGCGACCACCCAGATGGATGATCGCTCTTCACTGCGTCAGCGTTACAGGGCTCTCAGAAGCCCCACGTCAGCTGCCACGAGAGCCCTCAGCGGGCCCTCAGTGGGGTCACTTGACCTCGACGCCCGCGCCGGCGGCCTTGAGGGACTCGGCAGCCTTCTCGGCGGCCTCCTTGGTGACCTTCTCGAGAACGGGCTTCGGGGCGCCGTCCACGAGGTCCTTGGCCTCCTTCAGACCCAGGGAGGTCAGCTCACGCACGACCTTGATGACCTGGATCTTCTTCTCGCCGGCACCCGTGAGGATGACGTCGAACTCGTCCTGCTCCTCGACGGCCTCGGCGGCGGCGGCCGGACCGGCCGGGCCCGCGACGGCGACGGCCGCGGCCGCGGTGACGTCGAACTTCTCCTCGAACGCCTTCACGAACTCGGAGAGCTCGATGAGGGTGAGGGACTCGAACTGCTCGAGCAGCTCTTCCTGGGACAGCTTCGTCGCCATGATGGGCGATCCTTCCAGTCAATTCGGCAGGTGCCGATTACGTGTCGGCGGGCGTACGTTCGGCCCGCGTCGACCACCGCGTCAGGCGGCGGTCAAAGTGCGAGCCGAATTACTCGGCACCGCCCTGCTCGGCGAGCTTGACGCGAAGCGCCTCCGCGGTGCGGACGAACTTCGACGGCAGCGCCTGGAAGAGCGAGGCAGCCTGAGACTGCTTGCCCTTGAAAGCACCGGCCAGCTTGCTGAGCAGAACCTCGCGGGACTCGAGGTCCGCAAGCTTCTTGATCTCATCGGCGGACAGCGCCTTACCGTCAAGGACACCGCCCTTGATGATGAGGTTCGGGTTGTCCTTGGCGAAGTCACGAAGACCCTTCGCCGACTCCACCGGGTCACCGGTGACGAAGGCGACCGCCGTCGGACCGTTGAACAGGTCGTCGAGCGTAGAGATCCCGGCCTCGTTGGCCGCAATCTTGGTCAGCGTGTTCTTCACCACGGCGTACTGGGCGTTCTCACCGAGCGAACGACGCAGCGTCTTGAGCTGCGCCACGGTGAGACCCCGGTACTCGGTCAGCACGGCGGCGTTCGAGCTGCGGAACTGCTCCGCGAGCTCGGCCACCGCGGCAGCCTTGTCGGGCCTTGCCATAGAGCGTCGGCCTCCTTCCGGGTGATGAGGACCGCTCGGAAGGGGCTGAGGAAAACGAAACGCCCCGGCGCAGGCGCACGGGGCGTGAACTCGACCAAACGAATTCCGTGAGCGGATTCCGTCCAGGAGCACTTCCACAGTCACCTACGCGGGTCGTCCGCAGTTCAGCGGATCCTTCGGCCACCGAGCCCTCGAACGAGGACACAGCAACGACCAGCGGTCTTTGGCTTCAAGAGGAGAGTACGCGAGGGACCAACAACCAGGCAAATCCCGCCACGGGGAGGGCCGCAGGCCCTCCTCAGGGGCGCGGGGAACTGCGCGACAAGCCCCCACCGGACCCGCAGCCAACAACCAAACCCGCTCAGGCCCCCTTCAACATCTCAGCCAGGTCAGCAACATCCTTGGCAGCCGGCGCAGCAATACTCACCGGCTTGTTGAAGTCGTCAAAGGTGATCGTCATGTCCAGCGGCCCCTTGTCAGCCGCCCCCCGCATCCGGAACTGCTTGGTCAGCTCGTCCTCACCGACCCACAGATCCATCGTGAACTTCTCGATCCCCAGCTTCTCGTACTGCTCAAGGCTCTTCTCGCGCGTCTCACGAGTCGCCTTGGTCTCCTTCTTGAGGGAGTCCCGGAACTCGTCGAGGGTGACCGTGCCCGCGTAGTGGGTGGTCTTCACCCCGTCCACGGTCTCCGTGCCGACCTCCTTCACGTCCTTGGACCCGGTGAGGAAGGTGGACTCCTGGGCGGGGTTCTTGTCGGCCTGTCCGGCCGCCCCCAGCGACTCGCCGGCACCAGCGCCCAGCGCGGACAGGTCGAACTTGATCCAGCTCTTGCCGTCCATCTCGGCGGCGGCCGCCGCACCCCCGCCTATGAACATCGCCTTGTCGACGAGACGTATCTCGGCGGTGCCGTCCGCGCCCTGGTCGAGGGCCGTGATCTTCATGCTCATGGCCACGTCGGGCTTGAGCCGCATCTTGGCGTCGGCCTTGACGCGCCCTTCCTCGGGCGTGCGGCCGGTCATCCGGTAGCTGAGGGAGGTGATGTCCTCCACGTTCTTCGCCGCCTTGGCGACAGCCGCCGCCGGCGTCATCTTCGGCGACTCCTCCGAAGCCCCCTCGGAACAGGCGACAGCACCGGTGCCGAGCAGCAGCACGGCGAGCCCGACACGTACGGAAGAAGAAGCACTCACGATTCCCCCCAAGGAACTTTGTGAACACACGGTCGATTCACAGAAACGACCGTGAGCCTAACCCGGTGAGGCGGATGAGGCTCCTGAATTCCCCAACAGCTCCTTGAAGTCCGCGGTGTCCCTGCCTTCCGGAGCCACCACCTCCGCCTTCACGCCGTACGCGCTGTAGTACGCCGTCGACGACATCCGCCCGCTCGACAGCTCACCCTGCTCGACCTTCTTGACCAGCAGATTCCGCTCATTGACCCAGATGTCGACCGTCTCGGTGGCGACTCCGGCCTGGACGAGCTGCTCCTTGAGGGCGGAGTCGGCGAGTGCCGCCACGTCCACCGTGCCCGAGTAGTGCGTCGTACGTTCACCACGCACTGTTTCCGTCCCGGCCCTGTGGGCGTCCCCGGAGGCCAGCAGGAGCTTCACCGGCTGCACGGGGGCGGTGTTGCGCAGCTGGTCCTTCAGATACGTCCCGGAGCCGCCGGGCAGGTCCGCCAGGTCGTCGTAGTCGTAGCGGATCCAGTGCTTGCCCTGCATCTGGGCGGCGAACTTGTCGCCGACCTTGGCGTAGTAGGCGTCGGGCAGCAGCCGGGCCTCCATGGAGGAGCTGTTGAGCGCCCGCATGGAGTCGGCCAGCTCACCGCCGGTGTAGGTGATGCTGAGCTTGCCGACCGGCTCACCGGCCCAGCCGAGGACACCGGCCGTCCGCATGGAGAGCAGGTCGCCCATCACGGAGGACGAGCTGACCCGGGCGGAACCGGCCAGGTCGGTGGCCTTCTCGACGGCGTGCAGCGCGGCGGCCGTACGGGCGTCCAGGCTGGCCGTGCCCCGGGGCTGCTCGGCGTCCCCGCCGTCGGGGTCACCGGAGAAACTGCACGCCGACATGGCCACGCCCACCACCACGAGCGCGGCGGTCACCGCGACCGGCCGGACCGTCCGCCGTACGCCTCGTATCCCCCGTACACCGCTGTGCCTCATCCGCACCCCTACCCCCTAGTACACCCCGTGATCTTCACGCTAACCCGTCCCTACGACAACGGGCCCCGCACCTCGAAAGGTTGCGGGGCCCGTTGTACAGAACGCGTACGCGCGGCTACCGGGGTGAGCGGAGGGCTCAGACGGCGGCCGGGTCCTCCTCGACGAGGAGGTTGCGGGTGCGGTTGGGGTCGAGCGGAACGCCGGGGCCGATCGTCGTGCTGATCGCGGCCTTCTTGATGTAACGACCCTTGGCGGCGGACGGCTTCAGACGGAGGATCTCCTCCAGCGCCGCGCCGTAGTTCTCCACCAGCTTGGTGTCGTCGAACGACGTCTTGCCGATGATGAAGTGCAGGTTCGAGTGCTTGTCGACGCGGAACTCGATCTTGCCGCCCTTGATCTCGGTCACGGCCTTGGCCACGTCCGGGGTCACGGTGCCCGTCTTCGGGTTCGGCATCAGACCACGCGGGCCGAGGACGCGGCCGAGGCGGCCGACCTTGCCCATGAGGTCCGGGGTGGCGACGACGGCGTCGAAGTCCAGCCGACCCTTCGCCACCTCGTCGATGAGTTCGTCGGAGCCGACGATGTCGGCGCCAGCGGCGGTCGCGGCCTCGGCACGGTCACCGGTCGCGAAGACCAGGACCCGGGCGGTCTTACCGGTGCCGTGCGGGAGGTTCACGGTGCCACGGACCATCTGGTCGGCCTTGCGCGGGTCTACACCCAGGCGGAAGGCGACCTCGACGGTGCCGTCGAACTTGCTCGTGGAGGTCTCCTTGGCGAGACGCACGGCTTCGAGCGGGGCGTAGAGCTTGTCCCGGTCGACCTTGGCGTCCGCAGCGCGGAGAGACTTGCTGCGCTTGCTCACTACTGCTCCTGATGTTGTTCTGAGGAGTCGTGGTAACGGACCGAGCAGGCCCTGCCACGTACTACTGGCTTACGAGGTTGGGGCTCAGCCCTCGACCGTGATGCCCATGGAACGGGCGGTGCCGGCGATGATCTTCGACGCGGCGTCCAGGTCGTTGGCGTTCAGGTCGGGAAGCTTGGTCGTGGCGATCTCGCGGACCTGCGCCTCGGTGATCTTGGCGACCTTGGTCTTGTGCGGCTCGCCGGAGCCCTTCTCGACACCCGCGGCCTTGAGGATCATCTTCGCGGCCGGCGGCGTCTTGGTGATGAAGGTGAAGGAGCGGTCCTCGTAGACCGTGATCTCCACCGGGATCACCCAGCCACGCTGCGACTCGGTCGCGGCGTTGTACGCCTTGCAGAACTCCATGATGTTGACGCCGTGCTGACCGAGCGCGGGGCCGACCGGCGGGGCGGGGTTCGCCGCACCGGCGTTGATCTGGAGCTTGATAAGCCCCGTGACCTTCTTCTTCTTGGGAGGCATTCCGGGTCCTCTATCTTCGTTTTCTTCGGTCTTCGCTGTACCCGACAGAAGCCAGGCAACCGCACCACGATAAGGGACACCGTGGCGAGGCGTGAAACCGAGCAGGTCAGGCCAGCTCCGAGAGAGCCGACCTGACCTGGACGGAAGCTGTTGGCGTGCTAGTTCTTCTGGATCTGGTCGAACGACAGCTCGACCGGGGTCTCGCGGCCGAAGATCTCGACGAGGCCCTTGACCTTCTTCGAGTCGGCGTTGATCTCGTTGATGGTCGCCTGCAGCGTCGCGAACGGGCCGTCGGTGACGGTGACCGAGTCGCCGACCTCGAAGTCCAGGACCTGCACTTCGAGCTTGCGGGCCGGAGCGGGCCTGCCCTCGGCCTCGGCGGCCTCACGAGCGGCCTTCTCCTCGGCCTCCGGCGCGAGCATCTTGACGATCTCGTCGAGGGTCAGCGGGTACGGGTCGTACGCGTTGCCCACGAAGCCGGTGACACCGGGGGTGTTGCGGACGACGCCCCAGGACTCGTTCGTCAGGTCCATGCGGACGAGAACGTACCCGGGCAGCTTGTTCTGGCGGACCGTCTTGCGCTCGCCGTTCTTGATCTGCGCGACCTCTTCCTGCGGCACCTCGGCCGCGAAGATGAAGTCCTCGACGTTGAGCGAGACGGCACGCTGTTCGAGGTTGGTCTTCACACGGTTCTCGTAACCGGCGTACGTGTGGATGACGTACCACTCGCCGGGGAGCGTGCGCAGTTCCTCGCGGAGGGCCTCGACGGGGTCGACGGGCTCGGCCTCTTCTTCGGCTTCCTCAGCCGCGGCCTCGTCGTCGGTCTCGTCCTCGACCTCGGTGACGTCGTCGTCCTCATCGTCCTCGATGTGGATGGCGTCTTCCTCGGCGGGCTCCCCCACGGCGGCGTCGGCAGCGTCGACCTCGTCCTCGACCTCATCGGCGCCCTCGACGATGTCCAGCTCGTCATCCACGGACTCGTCCGGCACGATGGCGTCGTTCAGGTTCGGGTCAGACACGGTGGCTGCTTCTTCCTGGATACATGTGGGTGGAACATGCGAAAGGGGCGCCGCACCCGGCGCCCTTCGCTCTTGGCTCAGCCGAAGACGTACTTGGCGGCTTTGTCGAGGCCAAAGTCAATCACAGTCACCAGGCCGATCATGACGATCACAAAGACGATCACCACGGTCGTGTACGTCGTCAGCTGGTTACGCGTAGGCCAGACGACCTTGCGAAGTTCCGCGACGATCTGGCGGTAGAAGACCGCGAGACGCTTCAGCGGACCCTTCTTGGCACGCTTGCCGCCCTTGCGAGTCTTCTTGTCCGACTCGGGCGCCTCGTCCTGGGCATCAGGCATGTCGATGGAGCCCACGGCGTCCGCCATTCATCCTCACCTGTTCCCGGGTCGTGGCCGTGCCGCGCCCGGTCTGAGCCGCACGGCGATGCAATGCAGTACGTACATGCGCACACAGCCTGGTGACAGGCGTGTGTAGCAGGGCCGGAGGGACTTGAACCCCCAACCGCTGGTTTTGGAGACCAGTGCTCTACCAATTGAGCTACGACCCTTTGTGGTTACTCCAACGTACCGTACTCGCCCGGAAGCTCGGTGTGCACCGGATGAGCGCGGGCCGGTGAAGGCCAACGAGGTGAGAGTGTACGTGCTCCAGCGACGATCGTCGAACAGAAAGCGCCCGCTGGGGCGTTGCCGACGGAAGATCGCCCAGCCCAGCCCCCGGATCCGGACGCTTGTTCAGCCTTCCGCCCCGCCCGGCACCTGTTCTTCTCCCCCTGGGTGATCCACTCCGGTATCCGGTCTGACCAATACGTGAAACCCGTGTGCCGTGGAGGTTTCCGGTCTGAAACGATGGGCACCATGAGCGCTGCAACCCCTTCCACCGAGCGCCGGGTCTCCGCCCGAGTCGGCGCGATCTCCGAGTCCGCCACCCTCGCCGTGGACGCCAAGGCCAAGGCCCTGAAGGCCGCCGGGCGCCCGGTGATCGGCTTCGGCGCCGGTGAACCGGACTTCCCGACCCCGGACTACATCGTCCAGGCCGCCGTCGAGGCCTGCTCGAACCCGAAGTACCACCGCTACACGCCGGCCGGTGGTCTCCCCGAGCTGAAGGCCGCGATCGTCGCCAAGACGCTCCGCGACTCGAACTACGAGGTGGACGCCTCCCAGGTCCTGATCACCAACGGCGGCAAGCAGGCCATCTACAACGCCTTCGCCGCGATCCTCGACCCGGGCGACGAGGTCATCGTCCCGGCCCCGTACTGGACGACGTACCCGGAGTCGATCCGTCTCGCCGGCGGTGTCCCGGTCGAGGTCGTCGCGGACGAGACCACCGGCTACCGGGTCAGCGTGGAGCAGCTGGAGGCGGCCCGCACCGAGCGGACGAAGGTCGTCCTGTTCGTCTCCCCCTCCAACCCGACCGGCGCGGTCTACAGCGCCGAGGACACCGAGGCG
This sequence comes from Streptomyces sp. NPDC002156, assembly GCF_053593675.1. Lineage (NCBI taxonomy): Bacteria > Bacillati > Actinomycetota > Actinomycetes > Kitasatosporales > Streptomycetaceae > Streptomyces > Streptomyces sp. NPDC002156. The sequence continues at coordinate 24,728 of NZ_JBSFDA010000063.1, forward strand.
ATCGGCCGCTGGGCCGTGGAGCACGGCCTGTGGGTGCTGACGGACGAGATCTACGAGCACCTCGTCTACGGCGACGCCAAGTTCACCTCGCTCCCCGCGATCCTCCCCGAGCTGCGCGACAAGTGCATCGTCGTCAACGGCGTCGCCAAGACGTACGCCATGACGGGCTGGCGGGTCGGCTGGATCATCGGCCCGAAGGACGTCGTCAAGGCGGCGACGAACCTCCAGTCGCATGCCACCTCGAACGTCTCCAACGTGGCGCAGATCGCCGCCCTCGCCGCCGTCTCCGGGAACCTGGACGCCGTCGCGGAGATGCGCGTGGCCTTCGACCGCCGCCGCCACACCATCGTGCGCATGCTCAACGAGATCGACGGCGTGGTCTGCCCGGAGCCCGAGGGCGCCTTCTACGTGTACCCCTCGGTGAAGGCCCTCCTGGGCAAGGAGATCCGCGGCAAGCGCCCGCAGGACTCGGTCGAGCTGGCCGCGCTGATCCTGGACGAGGTCGAGGTGGCCGTCGTACCGGGTGAGGCGTTCGGCACACCGGGCTACCTGCGCCTGTCGTACGCCCTGGGCGACGAGGACCTCGTCGAGGGCGTCAGCCGCGTACAGAAGCTGCTGGCCGAGGCGACGGACTGAGAGTTCTGACGAGAAGGCCGCTTCCCTTCGGGGAAGCGGCCTTTTTCGTCCGCGAGTCGTCCCACAGTCGTCTCTTAGTGCGAGCAAGACCACGTTCAGGGAAAGCGCTACCGATAGGAGCCGGACGTACGGCAGGATCCTGGAATGGAGCACGTACGTGATGTCTCTGAACTGCCGAAAGCCCATCTGCACCTGCACTTCACCGGGTCGATGCGGTCCGCGACCCTGCTGGAACTGGCCGACAAGTACGGTGTGCGGCTGCCCGAGGCGCTGACCGACGCCCTCACCAGCGGCGAACCGCCGAAACTCCGGGCGACCGACGAGCGGGGCTGGTTCCGCTTCCAGCGGCTCTATGACGCGGCCCGGTCCTGTCTGCGCGAGCCCGAGGACATCCAGCGGCTGGTCCGCGAGGCCGCCGAGGAGGACGCCAAGGACGGCTCGGGCTGGCTGGAGATCCAGGTCGACCCGACGTCGTACGCCCCTCGGCTGGGCGGTCTCATCCCGGCGCTGGAGGTCATCCTGGACGCGGTGGAGACCGCGGGCCGGGAGACCGGGATCGGGATGCGGGTCCTGGTGGCCGCGAACCGCATGAAGCATCCCTTGGACGCGCGCACGCTGGCCCGGCTGGCCGTGCGGTACGCGGACCGGGGTGTCGTGGGCTTCGGGCTCTCGAACGACGAACGGCGGGGCATGGCCCGGGACTTCGACCGGGCGTTCGCCATCGCGCGCGAGGGGGGCCTGCTGTCGGCCCCGCACGGCGGTGAGCTGACGGGCCCGGCGTCGGTCCGCGACTGCCTGGACGACCTGCACGCGTCCCGGATCGGCCACGGCGTACGGGCGGCGGAGGACCCGCGTCTGCTGAAGCGCCTCGCGGACCGCCAGATCACCTGCGAGGTCTGCCCGGCGTCGAACGTCGCCCTGGGCGTGTACGAGAAGCCCGAGGACGTGCCGCTGCGGAAGCTCTTCGAGGCGGGCGTGCCACTGGCCCTGGGCGCCGACGACCCGCTCCTCTTCGGTTCCCGCCTGGCGGCCCAGTACGAGATCGCCCGCCAGTACCACGCCTTCACCGACGCGGAACTGGCGGAACTGGCCCGGCAGTCGGTACGGGGTTCGGCGGCGCCGGAGGGCGTGAAGGCCAAGCTGATGTCCGGGATCGACGACTGGCTCAGCGGCCCGGCCGCCTGAGGGGGGCCTTGCGGGCCTCGTCGGTGCGGACGGCTGGCGGGGTGGGTGGGCCAGGAGGAGGCCGTACCGCTGCGGCCTCGGGAGCGGCGTCTCATGGGGTGAGGGTGGCGCTCACCGGGTGGGGTCCGCAACGGAGATTCCGCCCAGTACGGTCCGCGCCAGCCGGGGGGCGAAGTCGTCCACCGGGGGGCGGGCGCCGGTCGGTGTCATGTCGTACGCGAATGCTCTCTGCGCGCAGGCGCCGAGGAGCAGGGAGGCCGCGGCGAACGTGTCGGCCTCCTTTCGTACCCGTCCCGTTCCTTGCTCCGCCCGCAGGTACGCGTCCAGCTGCTCGATCGGCCTGTGCGGTCCCGCCCCCACCTTCCGCATCGCCTCGTCGTGGCGCCGCTTCAGCTGTGTCTCCGCGTACAGCGACGCGGCGATCGGGAAGCTCTGCTCGTAGAACAGTGCGGCCTGCCGGGCGATCTCGGTCAGGTTCCCCTCCAGGGTTCCCTGTCCCGGCTCGGCCGCCAGGCTTCGCAGCAGCGGGCCCAACTGGGGCAGCCGTTCGGTGAGGACTGTGATGAACAGGTCCTCCTTGCTCGCGAAGTACTTGTAGAGCGCGGCCTCCGAGCAGCCGGCCGCCTTGGCGATCTCCTTGGTCGTGGCGCGTGCCAGTCCGACGGTGAGCATCAGCTCGTGGGCGGCGTCGAGGATGCGGATCCTGGCGGGGGCCGGCTTGGGCTCTGGTTTCGGCTCTGGATTCTGCTGCATGGGGCTCCGATCGGGACAACGGGCTTGACGGGTGGGTGAGTGCTTACCCACTCTAGAAGAGGTAGGGGTGAGTGAATACTCACCCACCACTTTCGAGCACGGGAGTGCCCATGAAACTCACCGTTTTCGGTGCCACGGGTGGCATAGGACGGGAGATCGTCCGGCAGGGTCTGGAGGCGGGGCACGCGGTCACGGCCGTGGTGCGGGATCCTGCCCGGCTCGGTGTGAGCGGAGACCTGCTGGAGGTGTTCCGGGCCGATCTGAGCGATCCGGATGCCGTGCGGGCCGCGGTGGCCGGGCGGGACGCCGTTCTGTCGGGGCTGGGTGCGCGCAGTCGAAAGGACGCCGGGGTGGCGGCTCGGCTGACCCGTACGGTGATCGACGCCATGGAGGCGGAGGGGGCGCGGCGGTTGCTGGTGGTGAGCGCCGGACCGGTCGGGCCCGCGCCGGGGGGTGACACCGCTCTTGACCGGGCCGTGCGGGGGATCGTCTCCGCGCTCCTCAAGGACGTCTACGCCGACCTGCTGGAGATGGAGGCCGAGTTGGCCCGCAGCGCCACGGACTGGACCGTCGTACGGCCGCCGCGACTGCAGAACAAGCCGTCCACCGGGGCGTACCGGATGGTGGTCGGGGGCTTCCCGCTCAAGGGGCGGTTCATCGCACGGGCCGATGTGGCGCACGCGATGCTGGCGATGGCGGGCGATCCGGGGGTGGTGAAGCAGGGGGTGGGCCTGGCCTACTGACCACGGCGTGGGCCCGGCCTGCCGGCTACAGGGCTACAGGGCTACGCCGACCGTCACGGGCTCGTTGACCAGGGTGATCCCGAAGGCGTTGCGGACGCCGGCCACGACCTCGCGGGCCAGGGTGAGGAGGTCCTCCGTGGTTGCCTCTCCCCTGTTGGTGAGCGCGAGCGTGTGCTTCGTGGAGATGCGGGCCGGGCCGGTGCCGTAGCCCTTGGTGAAGCCCGCCTTGTCGATGAGCCAGGCGGCGGAGGTCTTGGTGTGGCCCTCCCCCGCCGGGTAGGCGGGCGGCTCCACGTCCGAGCCGAGTCGCTGCTTCACGCGCGCGTGGAAGGCGGTGAACTGCTCGTCGCTGAGGATCGGGTTGGTGAAGAACGATCCGGCGGACCAGGTGTCGTGGTCCTCGGGGTCCAGGACCATGCCCTTGCCGGAGCGCAGCTTCAGTACGGTCTCGCGGGCCCTGGCGAGGGGGACGCGGTCGCCTGGTTCGACTCCGAGGGCTCGGGCCGTCTCGGCGTACCTGAGGGGGGCGGAGAGGCCTTCGGCGTCCTCCAGCCGGAAGCGGACGCGGAGGACGACGTATCGCTCGGGGTCGGACTTGAAGCGGCTGTGGCGGTAGGAGAAGGCGCAGTCCGCGTTCGGGATGGTGACCGTTTCGCGGGTCGTGCGGTCGTAGGCGACGACCTCGGTGATCGTCGACGAGACCTCCTGGCCGTACGCGCCGACGTTCTGGATGGGGGTCGCGCCTGCGGAGCCGGGGATGCCGGCGAGGCACTCGACGCCGGCGAGTCCGGCTTCCACGGTGCGGGCGACGGCGTCGGTCCAGACCTCGCCGGCGGCCAGCTCCAGGTGGGCGCCGTCGAGGGTGACGCCCTTGGTGGCGATTTCGAGGGCGGTGCCTGCGAAGCCCTTGTCTCCGATGACCAGGTTGGAGCCGCCGCCGATGACCAGGAGGGGCGTGCCGGTGTCGTCGGCCTCGCGGACCGCTTCGATCACCTCCGCGTCGGTCGTGGCGGTGACCAGCCGGGTCGCGGGGCCGCCCAGGCGGAAGGTCGTCAGGGGGGCGAGGGGGGCGTCGTGTCGTTCCTGCACGCGGTCAAGAGTACGGGGCGAGCTGCCTGCGGCGGCCTGTGCGGGTGTGGTGGGGCGGGCGCAGCGCGTTCGGTCCGGTGGGTGGGTCGGGGCCGCGCCGGGGGTGTCCGTCCTCGGTCGGGCGGTGCTGTCTCTCCAGCAGTACTCGGTGATGGACGCCCGCCGCTGCGGGCGGACACCCCCCGGCACGTCCCCTGCTCGCCGTACGCGGTTGACGCCCACGCCCACGCCGGGTTCTCGCCGTCGGCGGCTGCGGCAGCGTTCCTCAGGGGCGCGGGGAACTGCGCGACCAGCCACGACGCACCCGCAGACGCACGACGACCTCACGCGGCACCCCAGATGGCGCCCGCACACACACGAACGGCCCCGCCCTCTCGGACGGAGCCGCCGCCGTCCGCCGAGGTCAGCCCACGACGGTCTCCAGAACCGGCGTCGGCTCGGCCGAGGCCGGCTCCGAGGGACGCTTCCGTGAGGGAATCAGCAGGGCCGCGAATCCCGCGACGGCGACCACCGCCGCGCCCGTGACCAGCGCGGGCCGCAGGCCGTCGACGAAGGTCTGGCCGGTCTCGTAGCCGCCCTGGGCCGCGAAGATCGACGCCATGACGGCGATGCCGAGGGCGCCGCCGACCTCGCGCAGGGCGTTGTTGGCGCCGGAGGCGATGCCCTGTTCGCTCGGCCGGACGCTGGACATCACCAGGTTGGCGGCCGGGGCGAAGTACAGGGCCATGCCGATGCCGCTGATGATCAGGCCGGGCAGCTGGATGGCGTAGGAGGCGTCCGCGGTGACCACGGAGGCGAGGTAGCCGAGGCCGGCGGCCTGGAGGAAGAGGCCGGTGGCGACGACCGGCCGGCCGCCGATCCGGTCGGAGAGGATGCCGGCGATCGGCGCGACGAGCATCGGCATACCGGTCCAGGGCAGCATCCGCAAGCCCGCCTCGGTGGGCGAGTAACCGAGCACGCCCTGCATGTACTGGCTGAGCAGGAAGATCGACCCGAACATCCCGAGGAACATCAGCAGGGAGGCCGCGTTGATCCCGGCGAAGGCGCGGGAGCGGAAGAGCCGCATGGGCAGCATCGGGTTCTTCGCCCGGATGCCGTGGACGACGAAGGCGACGAGGAGCGCGCCGCCCGCGATCAGCCCGGTCAGGACGTAGGAGCTGGTCCAGCCGTCGGCCGGTCCGCGCACGAGCCCGTAGACGATGCCGAAGAGGCCGCTGCTGGCCAGCAGGGTGCCGATGACGTCGAGCGGGGCGCCGGTGCCGTGCGACTCGGCGAGGCGCAGCCGGGCGAGCGGCAGCAGGGCGAGGCCGAGCGGAACGTTCAGCCAGAAGATCCAGTGCCAGGAGATGTGCTCGGTGAGGCTGCCGCCGATGAGCGGCCCGGAGGCCACGGCCAGCCCGTTCACGGCACCCCAGATGCCGTACGCCATCCCGCGTTTGGCGACCGGGACGGCGGCCGTGAGCAGGGTCAGCGTCAACGGCATCATGATCGCCGCACCGACGCCCTGGACCGCGCGGGCCGCGATCAGCGAGTCGATGCCGGGTGCCATGGCCGCGGCGGCGGAGGCGCCGGTGAAGACGGTGAGCCCGGCGAGGAAGAGCCGACGCCGGCCGAAGCGGTCACCGAGGGCCGCGCCGAACATCAGCAGCACGGCGAAGGTGAGCGTGTAGGCGCTCACGGTCCATTCCAGGTCGTCCAGCCCTCCCCCGAGATCCTTGCGGATGGAGGGCAGTGCGGTGGTGACGACGAGGTTGTCGAGGGACGCCATGAATCCGGCGACGCTGGTGATGACGAGGGCCCAGACGGCTCCGCCACGTGGTGCGTCGACCCGGCCCTGCTCGCGCGGCTTGCTCTCCTGCTGTGACATCGCTCCCCCTGGGGATGCTCGCTGTCGGCGGTTTCGGTGAGGTGATGCAGATTTAGTTATTGATCACTAACTTCTGTGGGCAGACCAAGGCCATGAGCACTGGCCCATGACCCTCAGGCTTCGGTCCGCCCCTTGATCTGCGCCGAGGGGTACATCCCCTGCCAGACCCGATGCCCAGACGGAAACCCCATGGCCGCAAGGGTGTTGATCAGCATCCCGTACGCCAGGAAGGTCGTCGTCTCGTCCCCGATGGGCACCTGCACGGCGTCCCAGAGCCTCATCCAGCCGGCCCGCACGGCCTCGCCGAACTCATGGTCACCCTCGGCCTCGGCGGCGGCGACGGTGACGTACGTCTGCATCTGCATCTGCAGCCGCTCGGGGTGCTCGGTGATCAGCCGCGTGTACGCGTTCGCCATGGCATGCAGGGCTTCATCGCCCTCCAGCCCCTTGGCCGCCTCCTCGAAGACCCGGCACACATCGCCCATGCACCGCTGGGAGGCGGCGGCGAAGATCGCCTTCTTGCCCGGGAAGAGCCGGAAGAGATACGGCTGCGAGACGCCCACCCGCTTGGCGATCACCTCGGTGGAAGTGCCGTAGAAGCCCTTCTGCGCGAACTCGGCGATCGCCGCGCGAATGACGCTCTCGCGTCGCTCTTCTGCGCTCATCCTGACCATGCTCGTAAGTTAGTACTCAATCACTAACTACGTCAAGGGGTCGGGGTCACGCCCTCCCTGCCCCCGGAACGAAGCCCGGCGATGAGCGGCGCCGGTGGAGGTGGCGGTGTCCGTCACGTTGATCGGGCCGGCGCTGCCTGTGGCATGGAGGCTGCCAAGAACGCCGTGCGGTCGACCGGGCAGAAGGAACCCCAAGTCGCCGAAGTCACGGGAGTGGCAGCCGGAGTTGTCGGACGGATCGGGGGCTCAGTGGCCGCCGATCTCCCCAGGCTGCGGCGCCGGCGCCGGCGGCGACGGGTCCCGTCGCACCTCGCCCTGGCCGCCGTGCTGGTCGACTGGTCGCCGGAGTCGGTGAAGGGCCACAGCTCACCGCTCTGTTCGCGGTACGCCACCGGGAGGCGTCGGAGCGGCTGCGTGGGCCGATCTTCACGACGGGGTCAGCTTGAAGATCACCGAAGATCACCGGGTTCGCGGTGGGCGCCGCGGTCGCCGGGCCGCGGCCGCCTGGTCGCTGCCGGGGGCGCTCATGACAGCGGCGGGAGTGGACGGGAGTGGAGCGGTTTGCGGTGCTGGCCCTGTTCGCGCTCGTACCGAGGCTGTTCGCAGAATCAGGAACTCATGCCGGGAGGCTTCCCAGGGGCCCTCTTAAAGAAGAGGCCGGGTAAGGGGCGCCTGCCATGGCGAACGCCCCTTACCAGAAAGAAATCCCGCGAACTGCCGTACTCAGCCCAGCCGGACAACGGCCCGGGACATGCCCAGCACCTTCTGTCCCGCGCACATGGCGAGTAGGTCGACGCGGACCTTGTTGTCGTCGAGCTTGGCGCCGACCTTGGCGCTGACCTCGATGGTGGCGCCCTGGTCGTCGTTGGGGACGACGACCGGCTTGGTGAAGCGGACGCCGTACTCGACGACCGCGCCCGGGTCGCCGACCCAGTCGGTGACGACGCGGATCGCCTCGGCCATGGTGAACATGCCGTGCGCGATGACGTCGGGCAGACCGACCTCGACCGCGAACTTCTCGTTCCAGTGGATGGGGTTGAAGTCCCCGGAGGCGCCCGCGTACTGGACGAGGGTGGCGCGGGTCACGGGGAAGGTCTGCGCGGGCAGCTCGGTGCCGACCTCGACCTCGTCGTAAGCGATCTGCGTCGCCATCAGGCCTCGCCCTCCTCGGGGTCCGCCGCGCGCGCGACGAGCTTGGTCCAGGCGGTCACGACGTGCTCGCCCGCCTCGTCGTGGACCTCGCCGCGGATGTCGATGATCTCGTTGCCGGCCATGGACTTGATGGTCTCGATGGTCGACGTGACGATGAGCCGGTCGCCCGCGCGAACAGGGCGGACGTAGGCGAACTTCTGGTCGCCGTGCACCACCCGGCTGTAGTCCAGGCCGAGCCGCGGGTCCGCCACGACGTCACCCGCCGCCTTGAAGGTGATGGCGAACACAAAAGTGGGCGGGGCGATCACATCGGGGTGACCGAAGGCCTTGGCGGCCTCGGGGTCCGTGTACACGGGGTTGGTGTCACCCACCGCCACCGCGAACTCGCGGATCTTCTCCCGGCCGACCTCATAGGGCTCGGTGGGCGGGTAGGACCGCCCGACGAAGGACTGGTCGAGCGCCATGTACTCGGCACCTCCTGAGTGATGTCCTGAGTGATGCAACGACGCGAGGCCGCCCCCCAACCAACAGGGGACGGCCTCGACGTACGAGCCTGATGTAACTATCGCGTTTCGCGATGCGCGGTGTGCGCATTGCAACGCGGGCAGTGCTTCTTCATCTCCAGTCGGTCCGGGTTGTTACGCCGGTTCTTCTTGGTGATGTAGTTCCGCTCCTTGCACTCCACGCAGGCCAGCGTGATCTTCGGGCGGACGTCGGTGGCAGCCACAGGAGTGCTCCTTGACGAACGGATGGGACGATGAACGCATAAAAGAGTAGCCGATCGAAGGACCGACCCCGCAATCGGCTACTGTCAGTAGCGGTGACCGGACTTGAACCGGTGACACAGCGATTATGAGCCGCTTGCTCTACCGACTGAGCTACACCGCTGTGATGCGATCGGACCCCGCCTTGCGACGGGGGCCTCTCACACCAGAGCCCCAATACGGAATCGAACCGTAGACCTTCTCCTTACCATGGAGATGCTCTACCGACTGAGCTATTGGGGCGAGCGATGAAGACATTACACGCTCGGCTGCCGTTCACCCAAATCCGTTTCGCGGCCCCCGTCCCGCCCTGTTCCGGCCCCTGTTCCGCACGCCGAAAACCCCTCCCCCAACAGCCCCGAGGCCCCCTCCCGAAACCGCTCCCACACCCCCTCGCCAGGGATCTTTCCCATCCGGCGGACCACACCGGTACGACTATTCCGCTCCTCCGCAACACGGACGGATGCCCGCCCTAGGCTCGACTCACTCTGCGTGATCTTGTGTCCCCTCTTGCGCGCAGCCGCCCCCGAGCACAGGAGCGCGATGCCCGACAGCCAGCCGCAGCCGCCCCACTCCTCGTCGCCCGCTTCCTCGGGCGATCCGGCGGCGCTCCTCCTCTGCGGCGCGCGTCTCACCGACGGCCGGACCGTGGACGTACGGCTGGGCGGCGGTCGTATCGAGGCGGTCGGCACGGTCGGCAGCCTCAGCGCGTACGCCACCCGCGTGGACCTCAGCGGCTACCTCCTCCTGCCGGCCCCCGCCGAGCCGCACGCCCACGGCGACACGGCCCTGTCCGCCGACGCCGACGGCCCGGTCTCGTACGACCCGCAGGACGTCCAGCGCCGGGCCACCGAGGCCGCGCTGCTCCAACTCGGCCACGGGGCCACGGCGTCGCGCTCACACGTGCGGATCGGCGACGTACCCGGCCTTGGCGCGCTGGCCGCCGTACTGCAGGCGCGGCGGGCGCTGCGCGGCCTCGCCGAGCTGTCGGCGGTGGCCATGCCGCGGGTGCTGACCGGCGCCGCCGGGGCGGACGGGCTGGCGATGCTGCGGGACGCGGTGAAGATGGGCGCGTCGGTGGTGGGCGGCTGCCCGGACCGCGACCCCGACCCAACCGGCTATGTCGAGGCGGTCTTGGAGGTCGCCTCCGAGCACGGCTGCCCGGTCGATCTGCACACGGACGGTGACGACCCGGCCCGGCTGGCCCGCCTCGCCGCGATGGCGGGCGGTCTGCGTCCCGGTGTGACGATCGGCCCCTGCGGCGGCCTCGGCCGGCTGCCCGCCGAGGTGGCCTCGCGAGCCGCGGACCAGCTCGCGGCGGCGGGCGTGACGGTGGCGTGCCTCCCGCAGGGCGGCTGCGGGGGCGCCGAGCGCCGTGCGACAGCTCCGGTACGACTGCTGCGGGCGGCCGGGGTCCGGGTGGCGGCGGGCAGCGGCGCGCTGCGGGACGTGGCGAACCCGGTGGGCCGCGGGGACCCCCTGGAGGCGGCGTACCTGCTCGCCTCCCGTCACGGTCTGCGCCCGGAGGAGGCGTACGACGCCGTGAGCACGTCTGCGCGGGCCGTGCTCGGCCTGCCGGAGGTCCGCGTGGAGGCGGGCTTCCCGGCGGAACTCCTCGCGGTCCGGGGCGACCGCCTGGCCGGCGCGCTGTCCCTGGCCTACAGCCGAATCGTGGTGCACAGGGGGCGCGTTGTGGCACGGACGAGCGCGGTACGGGAGTACCGCAACACCCCGGCAGCGGCGGCCCTGGATCTGCCGAGGCAGGGGCGTACGGAGCTGTCGTGAGGTGAGTGCGGGCCCCTGTGGGAGCTGTGCGGCGAACGGGTCCGTCCGGGCGTACGGTCGAAGGCATGCGCATTGTCATAGCTGGAGGTCATGGTCAGATCGCGCTGCGGCTGGAGCGTCTGCTCGCCGCGCGCGGTGACGAGGTCGCGGGCATCGTCCGCCGCCCCGAACAGGGCGACGACCTGCGGGCGGCCGGCGCGGAACCGGTCGTGTGCGACCTGGAGTCGGCGTCGGTGGAGGAGGTCGCGGAGCTGCTGCGGGGCGCCGACGCGGCGGTCTTCGCGGCAGGCGCGGGCCCGGGCAGCGGCACGGCCCGCAAGGACACGGTGGACCGGGGAGCGGCGGTGCTGTTCGCGGACGCGGCGGTCCGGGCGGGGGTACGCAGGCACCTGGTCGTGTCGTCGATGGGCGCGGACCCGGCCCACCCGGGCGACGACGTCTTCGACGTCTACCAGCGCGCGAAGGGCGAGGCGGACGCGTACGTCAGCGGCCTGGACGCGCTCGACTGGACGATCCTGCGCCCCGGCGCCCTGACCAACGACGCCGGCACGGGCCGCGTACGCCTGGAGGCGGACACGGGTCGCGGCGCGATCCCCCGGGACGACGTGGCCGCCGTCCTCACGGAACTCCTGGACACCCCGGCGACGGCGGGCCTGACCCTGGAGCTGATCGGCGGCTCGATGCCGGTCTCGGTGGCGGTGAAGTCGGTGGCCGGCAACTGAGGAGTGGGCGAGGGGGCAGAAGAGAGAAGCGGGTGACAGGTCAGAAGAGGGGCAGCTGGCCGGGGAATTCCGGGACGACGTACCCGTCCAACGCGGGCTGGGCCGCCCCGAGTTCCGCCTGCCGCCGAGACCCGGGGCACGAGACGAGTTCGCCACTCCCCCGGGCCCCCGGCGGATCGTGCCGAGCGAATCTCCCGGCGACGACAGCGATCTCCCGCCGGCACTCGGGACAGTGACGGCGACGGGACGACGACGCGAACGACGGTCGTGACATCGATGACATGGGGCCACTCTCCCTCATGACCCAGGCACGCGCCGACAACGAAAAGGCCCTCTTTTCTCTACGTTCCCGCAGAGAAAAGAGGGCCTTCAACGTGGCGGCGCCAGGGTTCGAACCTGGGTAGGCTGAGCCGGCAGATTTACAGTCTGCTCCCTTTGGCCGCTCGGGCACACCGCCAAGGTTTGCTGCCCTTCGAACCGCTTTTCGGCGGTGCTCCGTGGCAACGACGTAAACGATACCCGATGCACAGGGGTGCTTCGCCACTCGATTGAGCGGCGCTCGGGGGGTAGGGGGTGGCTAGGCTTATGCGGATGCGGCCCGGGACGTACGCCGGGCTCGGCTGCTGCCCCCACGCATGCCGAATCGCAACCCAGAGATCCCGACAAGCACCCCATACAAGGAGCCACAGGACATGGCCGACTCCAGTTTCGACATCGTCTCGAAGGTCGAGCGGCAGGAGGTCGACAACGCCCTCAACCAGGCCGCCAAGGAGATCTCCCAGCGCTACGACTTCAAGGGCGTGGGTGCCTCGATCTCGTGGTCCGGCGAGAAGATCCTCATGGAGGCGAACTCCGAGGAGCGGGTCAAAGCGGTCCTCGACGTGTTCGAGACCAAGCTGATCAAGCGCGGCATCTCGCTGAAGGCCCTGGACGCCGGTGAGCCGCAGCTCTCCGGCAAGGAGTACAAGCTCTTCGCCTCGATCGAGGAGGGCATCTCCCAGGACAACGCGAAGAAGGTCGCGAAGATCATCCGCGATGAGGGCCCCAAGGGCGTGAAGGCCCAGGTCCAGGGCGACGAGCTGCGCGTCAGCTCGAAGAGCCGCGACGACCTTCAGGCCGTGCAGGCACTTCTCAAGGGCAAGGACTTCGACTTCGCGCTGCAGTTCGTGAACTATCGGTAGTCCACGAGTGGTTGATGGACTGACGAGGTGAAGAGGGGTGGGCGCTCCAGGGCGCCCACCCCTCCCTCTTTTCCCTCATTGCCGGCTGCGGACCCGGTGTGCGCTCAGTCGCGCGAGTTGCCGAACAGGATGCGGTAGGCGACCAGCAGCACGAACGAGCCGCCGATAGCCGCCGCCCATGTGGTGCCGTCGTAGAAGTCCTTACTGATGGGGTGGTCGAGGAAGCGCGCCGAGATCCAGCCACCGATGAACGCGCCCGCGACGCCGATGACCGTCGTGCCGATGAAGCCGCCCGGGTCGCGCCCCGGCAGCAGGAACTTGGCGATGGCCCCGGCCAACAGCCCCAGGATGATCCAGCCGATGATGCTCATGCCGTGAACCTGCCCCTCTGTGCTGTGCTCGAACTGTCCCGGCACTGTGACTTCGTCGACCTTGGGTGGCGTGATACCGCCGGTCGACTTCGCCGGGCTGGTGCCGGTGCGTTCGTGTTGGTGCATTGTTGGTGTCGCGTTGCTGTACACGACGTCAACGCGCTGCCCGGCGGTTGCACCGGTCAGTAGGGTGCGGCCCATGACACAGCCCGGAGCGGAATCGTCCGCCGAACTGAGACGCACCCTTGGCGTCGGGGACGCCGTGGTCATCGGGCTCGGTTCGATGATCGGGGCCGGCGTCTTCGCAGCCCTGGGACCCGCGGCACACGCGGCCGGGTCCGGGCTGCTGCTCGGGCTCGGCGCGGCGGCCGTGGTCGCCTATTGCAACGCCATGTCGTCCGCCCGGCTGGCCGCCCGCTACCCCGCCTCGGGTGGCACCTATGTGTACGGGCGTGAGCGGCTCGGCGACTTCTGGGGCTATCTCGCGGGCTGGTCGTTCGTCGTCGGGAAAACGGCCTCCTGTGCGGCTATGGCGCTCACCGTGGGCGCGTACGTCTGGCCGGGTCAGGCGCACGCGGTGGCGGTCGCGGCCGTGGTGGCGCTGACCGCGGTGAACTACCTCGGCGTCCAGAAGGCCGCCTGGCTGACGCGGACGATCGTGGCGGTGGTCCTCGCTGTCCTCGCTTCCGTCGTAGTGGTGTGCCTGGGCTCGGACGCCTCCGACGCCGGCCGGCTGGACGTCGGGGCGTCCGGTGGTGTGGGCGGAGTGCTTGAGGCGGCCGGGCTGCTGTTCTTCGCGTTCGCCGGGTACGCCCGGATCGCGACCCTCGGCGAGGAGGTCCGGGATCCCGCGCGCACCATCCCCCGCGCGATCCCCTCGGCGCTGGGCATCACGCTGGTGGTGTACACGGCGGTGGCGGTGGCTGTCCTTTCCGTGCTGGGGTCGGGCGGTCTCGGGCAGGCGACCGCTCCACTGGCCGACGCGGTCCGGGCGGCGGGCGTGCCGGGGCTGGTTCCTGTCGTACGGGTGGGTGCCGCCGTGGCCGCGCTCGGCTCGCTGCTCGCCCTGATCCTGGGCGTCTCACGGACGACGCTGGCCATGGCCCGTGACCGTCATCTGCCCGGTGCCCTGGCCGCCGTGCATCCGCGCTTCCAGGTGCCTCACCGGGCCGAGTTGGCCGTGGGTGCGGTGGTCGCGGTGCTGGCCGCGACGGTGGACGTACGGGGTGCTGTCGGCTTCTCCTCCTTCGGGGTGCTGGCGTACTACGCGGTGGCCAACGCCTCCGCCTGGACACTGAGTTCGGCGCCGGCGTCACGGATGGTTCCGGCGGTGGGGTTTCTCGGCTGCGTGACGCTGGCGTTCGCGCTTCCGGGGGTGTCGGTGGTCGTGGGCGCGGGTGTGCTGGGTCTGGGGGCGGTCGTGTACGGCGTGCGACGGTGGCGGCCGGCTTCGGGGTCGTCGGCCTGACCTCACCGCTGACGGAACTCGTGCCGGTTACTCGGTTACTCGGTTACTCGGTTACGGAGCCTGGACCGGCGGTGTCGCTGTCGCCGTGCGTATGCGGAGGTCGGGCCAGGGCTCCAGGTCCATGTCGGCGTTGAGTTCCTCGTACCAGCCCGTGCCGTCGAGCCAGGCCCGCAGCCACTCCGCGAGGCCCGGGGCGTCGGTATACCACGCGTGGTCGGCGTCGTCGGCGTTCGGCTCGAAGAGCAGGACGGTGCCTTCAGGCGTACGGCAGTCCACGCACGCGTACATTCCGCAGCCCCAGTGGGATATCGGCAGCATGCCCTCGGGCCAGGGCCAGTCCGGGTCCTTGCGGGCCTCCTCGCGGTTGGCGAGGTACTGGGCGACGACGGCAGGCTCCCCTGCGGGCGCACTGTCGAGCAGGGGCAACAGGCCGTACTCCGGACCGAATCCGCCGTCTCCTATCCGGAGATAGAGCGCGGCCAGGAGCGGTGGCAGGGAGAAGCCGAGGGCGGTCTCGGCGCGGTCGAGCGTGGCCGTGTCCACGGGGGCGGGAAGTGAAGGCCAGCCCCACGGCCGGGTGTTGCGGGCCTCGGCCGCCACCCGTGTCAGCAACTGCTCGATCTCGGTCATGGATTCATCATGCAGGCCGCCACTGACAATCGGGCGGCCTGTGGATAACCGGCGGGCCGGGACGAGAACCCGCCGGCAGCCTGTGGAAAACGGTCGGGTAGGGCGCCGACCGCTTCCCCTCCCCGGCCGGACTACCAGCGCGAGCTGAACGGCTGGTCCGTCGGCACGATTTCGCGGCCGAGCGGCATCAGCGAGACCGGGATGAGCTTGAAGTTGGCGAAGCCGAACGGGATACCGATGATCGTGATGCACAGCAGAACGCCGGTGACGACATGGGCCAGCGCGAGCCACCAGCCCGCGAGGACCAGCCACAGCACGTTGCCGACGCACGAGGGGGCACCCGCGTCGCGGCGCTCGACCGTCGTGCGGCCGAAGGGCCAGAGGGCGTACACGCCGATACGGAAAGCGGCGATGCCAAAAGGAATGCCGATGACCGTGATGCAGAGCAGCGCGCCCGCCAGCACATAGCCGAGGAACAGCCAGAAGCCGCTCAGGACGAGCCAGATGATGTTGAGGATTGTCTTCACTGGGGGCGACCTGCCATCTTTTCGAGCCGGGCGATGCGCTCCGCCATCGGCGGGTGCGTGGAGAACATCTTGGAGAGTCCCTGGCCTGGGCGGAAGGGGTTCGCGATCATCATGTGGCTCGCGGTCTCGATCCGCGGCTCGGGGGGCAACGGGAGTTGTTTCGTGCCCGCTTCCAGTTTACGCAGGGCGCTCGCTAGGGCCAGCGGGTCGCCGGTGAGCTGGGCGCCCGACGCGTCGGCCTCGTACTCTCTGGAGCGGCTGATGGCCAGTTGGATGAGGCTCGCCGCGAGCGGGCCCAGGATCATGATCAACAGCATGCCGAGGATGCCGGGGCCGTCGTCGTCGTTCGAGCGGCCGATCGGGATCAGCCAGGCGAAGTTGACCAGGAACATGATCACGGAGGCCAGGGCGCCGGCGACCGACGAGATGAGGATGTCGCGGTTGTAGACATGGCTCAGCTCATGGCCGATGACGCCGCGCAGCTCACGCTCGTCCAGGATGTGCAGGATGCCTTCGGTGCAGCACACGGCCGCGTTGCGCGGGTTGCGGCCCGTCGCGAACGCGTTCGGTGCCTCGGTCGGCGAGATGTACAGGCGCGGCATGGGCTGGCGGGCCTGGGTGGAGAGGTCGCGGACCATGCGGTACAGGGCCGGGGCCTCGAATTCGCTCACCGGGCGGGCGCGCATCGCGCGTAGAGCCAGCTTGTCGCTGTTCCAGTACGCGTACGCGTTCGTGCCGATCGCGATGAAGAGTGCGATCACTAGGCCCGTACGGCCGAAGAAGCTGCCGATGACGATGATGAGTGCGGACAGTCCCCCGAGGAGTACGGCTGTCCTGAGCCCGTTGTGCCGGCGGTGCACGGTACGCCCTCCAAGTGGTGCGGCAGGGGAACCCTGGTGTCAGGTCCAGTGGACCCTTCTGTACTGGTCAACGCCAGGCGAGGGTTCGCAGTTCCCTTGCGTGCGCGCAGGCGCGGGTGGGCCGTTCGGGTGAGGGGCCACGCGCGCGTGCGGTCGCGACGGGTCAGAAGAGTCCGGTGTCGGCGAAGCGCAGCACCAATTGGGGTGCGCCGGAGAGGGCGATGCCAAGGACGGCGGTCAGGGCGATCGCGGCCGTGAGGGGGGCCGGGGCACGATGGCGTTCCTCGGCTCCCTCGGGGGCGCGGAAGAGGAGGGCCGTCCACTGGAGGTAGTAGAAGAGGGCGATCACCACGTTGACGGCCATGATCACGGCCAGCCAGCCGAGTCCGGCGTCGACGGCCGCGGAGAAGACGGTGACCTTCGCGAAGAGGCCGATGATGCCCGGCGGCAGTCCGGCGAGGCACAGCAGGAAGAAGCCCAGGACGAGCGCTGCCAGGGGGCGGGTGGCGTACAGGCCGCGGTAGTCGCTGACGCGGTTCAGGGGCTTCGTACGGGCCACCAGGGCCGCCACCGCGAAGGCGCCGAGGTTCACGGCGGCGTACATGAGGACGTACGCGACGGTGGAGCCGATGGACTTCTGGGGGTCGTCGGAGTACGCGGCGGCGGCGATCGGCACCAGGAGGTAGCCGGCCTGGCCGACGGAGGACCAGGCGAGCAGGCGTACCGCGCTGTACGCGCGCGTGGCCTGCTGGCGCAGGGCGCCGACGTTGCCGACGGTCATGGTGAGTGCGGCCAGGGCTGCCAGTGCGGGGCCCCAGACGTCGGCGTACGACGGGAAGGCGACGACGGTGACAAGGATCAGGCCGGAGAAGCCGACGGCCTTGCCGACGACCGAGAGGTAGGCGGCGATCGGGAGGGGCGCTCCCACGTAGGTGTCGGGTACCCAGAAGTGGAAGGGCACTGCGGCTGTCTTGAAGGCGAAGCCGATGAGGGTGAGGACGACGCCCGCTTGGGCGAGGGTGTGGAGTTGTGGGTCGACGTCCTGGATGCGGTCGGCGATCTCGGTGAGGTAGAGGGTGCCGGTGGACGCGTACACGAAGCTGATGCCCATGAGGCTGACCGCGGTCGCCGTCACGGAGGACAGGAAGAACTTCAGGGCCGCTTCGGAGGACTTGCGGTCACCGTGCCGGATCCCGACGAGAGCGAAGGCGGGCAGGGAGGCGACCTCCAGGGCGACGATCAGGGTCGCGAGGTCGCGGGAGGCGGGCAGGAGGGCCGCTCCGGCGGCGGAGGACAGCAGCAGGAACCAGTACTCCCCTTCGGGGAGTCCTCGGTCGGCGTCCTTGAGGGCGGTGACCGAGAGGAGGGCTGCGAGCAGCGCGCCGCCGAGCACCAGGAACTGGATGACGAGGGTGAAGCGGTCCGCCGTGTAGCTGCAGGCGTCCGTGCTGCCGGTGAGGCAGAAGGTGGCGCGGTCGCCGTCCAGGAGGGGCAGCAGGAGGAGTGCGGAGGCGGCGAGGCCGGCGACCGAGGTCCAGCCGAGGACCGCCTTCTTGTTGCCGCCGATGAACAGGTCGGCGACCAGCAC
Organism: Streptomyces sp. NPDC002156; assembly: GCF_053593675.1. Lineage (NCBI taxonomy): Bacteria > Bacillati > Actinomycetota > Actinomycetes > Kitasatosporales > Streptomycetaceae > Streptomyces > Streptomyces sp. NPDC002156. The sequence goes on from NZ_JBSFDA010000063.1 coordinate 42,723, forward strand.
GGCGAGCCCAACGACGGCCGCGAGGGTGGGCGGTGCGATGGCGAGCCAGTCGACGGACTGGACGACGGACTGAGCCGTGGACTGGGCCAGGGCGCTCATCGGGGGCCTCCGGAAAGGAGCTGCTGCACGGCCGGGTCGGTCAGCCCGAGGAGGGCCTTCGGCCACAGTCCGGCGACGACGGTGAGGGCGACGAGCGGGGTCCAGGCCGCGAATTCGTATGTCTGTACGTCGGCGAGCTGGGGGGCGTCCGGTTGCGGGGCGGCGCCCATGCAGACGCGGCGTACGACGACGAGCATGTATGCGGCGGTGAGCAGGGTGCCGAACGCGGCGATCGCCGTGAAGGTGAGGAAGGCGGGGCGGCTGAGGTCGTCGGCGGGGTCGAACGCGCCGAACAGGGCCAGCATCTCGCCCCAGAACCCGGCGAGGCCGGGGAGGCCTAGCGAGGCGACAGCGGCGAAGGCCACGAGGCCGCCGAGGCGCGGGGCCCGGCCGTAGAGGGCCGCGCCGGTGCGGTCGGCGAGGGTGTCGAGGTCGGAGGTGCCCGTGCGGTCCTTCAGCGCGCCGACCAGGAAGAAGAGGAGGCCGGTGATGAGGCCGTGGGCGATGTTGGCGAAGAGCGCGCCGTTGACGCCGGTCGGGGTCATGGTCGAGATGCCGAGGAGCACGAAGCCCATGTGGCCCACGGAGGAGTAGGCGATGAGCCGCTTGAGGTCGCCCTTCGCGCCCTGCCGGGCCAGGGCCAGGCAGGCCAGGGAGCCGTAGATGATCCCGACGACGGCGAAGGCGGCGAGGTAGGGCGCGAAGGTCCGGAATCCGTCGGGTGTGATCGGCAGCAGGATGCGCACGAACCCGTACGTGCCCATCTTGAGCAGGACGCCCGCCAGCAGGACCGAGCCGACGGTCGGGGCGGCGGTGTGGGCGTCCGGCAGCCAGCTGTGCAGCGGCCACATCGGCGTCTTCACCGCGAGTCCGATCCCGATCGCCAAAGCGGCGGTGACCTGCACGGATGTGCTCAGTCCGGGGCCGTTGTCAGTGGTGAGTGCCATGATGTCGAACGTGTCCGCCTTGATCCCGATCAGGAGCAGGCCCAGCAGCATGACGACGGATCCGAGCAGGGTGTAGAGGATGAACTTCCAGGCCGCCCGGGTCCGTTGCTCGCCGCCCCAGCGGGCGATGAGGAAGTACATCGGGATGAGCACCATCTCGAAGGCGAGGAAGAAGAGCAGCAGGTCGAGGACGGCGAAGGTCGCGAGGGTGCCGGACTCCAGGACGAGGAGGAGTGCGACGAAGGCCTTCGGGGACGGGCCTGCGGGGAGCTTGAAGTAGGAGTAGAGCGCGCAGAGGAAGGTCAGGAGCGCGGTCAGGACCAGAAGGGGGAGGGAAATGCCGTCGACGCCGAGGTGGATCCGCACGTCGAGTGCCGGGATCCAGCTGATGTCGGTCGTGGCCTGCATCTTCGACGGATGGTCGTGGTCGAAGCCGAGCGCCAGGGCGATGGCGGCGATGAGCACCGCACCGGTGACGGTCACGCCGTGCCGCAGGACGGCCTGCTCGGGCGACTTCCCCTTCAGTCCGGGCGGGGCCGGCAGGAGAGCGGCGACGGCCCCGATGAGCGGGCCCACGACGAGGAATGCCAGAAGGAACTGCATCACTGACTCGTTGATATCGATCACGCCTGCTCACGCTCCCGTGGCGACGAGGAGGACGGCGACCACCAGGACGACGGTGCCGGCGAGCAGCGCGCTCACATAGGTCTGTACGTTGCCGGTCTGGGCGCGCCGTACGGCGGCACCCAGCAGGCGGGGCACGGCGCTCGCGCCGCGTACATAGGTGTCGACGACCTCTCGGTCGAGGAACCGGACGAGGGTGGCGCCGGCCTGGACCGGGCGGACGAACAGCGCCGTGTACAGGGCGTCCAGGTGGAAGCCGACGGCCGCGTGGCGGTGCAGCGGGCCGAGCAGGAGTCGGCCGGGGTCCGCCGGGTCGGGTGCGCCGGCCATGTCTCCGTAGGCGGGGGTGTGGGTGGCGATGGCCTCGGCCTCGACCAGGCCGCCGTCCGCGTCCGGGTGGGCCGCGACGGCGCCCAGGGAGACGCGGGCCGCCAGGGCCGTGGTGTGACGCCAGGCTCCGTAGGTGACGATGCCGCCGACCAGGGCCACTCCCGTGCCGAGGACGGACGTGGTGAGGGTCGGGGTCAGGTCGTGGCCGTCGAACCAGTCGGGCAGCCTGCCGTAGGCGAACCCGCCCAGGGCGAGGGAGGGGATCGCGAGCACCCAGAGCACGGCGGTCATCGCGACGGGCTGCCTGCCGTGGTCGGGGGCTTCGGCGCCGCGGCCGCGGAAGGCGAGCAGCCACAGGCGGGTCGCGTAGGCGGCGGTGAGCAGGGCCGAGACCAGACCGGCGACGAGGACGATCCAGCCGGCGGCGCCCGGGATGCCCTCGGCGTGGCCGGTGGAGACGTGTTCGGCGGCGCCAAGGACGGACTCCTTGGAGAAGAAGCCGCTGAAGGGCGGGATCGCGGCGAGCGCGAGGAGCGCCACGGTCATCGTCCAGTAGGCGTCGGGGACCCGGGCGCGCAGGTTGCCCATGCGGGACATGGCGGCCAGTGAGTTGGTGCCGGCTGCGTGGATGATCACGCCGGCCGCGAGGAACAGCAGCGCCTTGAAGGCGCCGTGGGTGAGGAGGTGGAAGACGGCGGCACCGCGGTCGCCGACGGCGAGGGCGCCGGTCATGTAGCCGAGCTGGCCGATCGTCGAGTAGGCGAGGACGCGCTTGATGTCGTCCTGGGCGAGGGCGGCGAGGGCGGAGCCGGCCATCGTGACGGCGGCCATGACGGCGAGGACGACCAGTGCGGCCGAGGAGGCCGCGAAGACCGGGAGGAGCCGGGCGACGAAGTAGACACCGGCGGCGACCATCGTCGCGGCGTGGATCAGCGCGGAGACGGGGGTGGGGCCCGCCATCGCGTCAGGGAGCCAGGTGTGCAGCGGGAACTGCGCCGACTTGCCCGCCACGCCGGCCAGGAGCAGCAGGGCGACCAGTGTCGGGTGGTCGAGGCCGCCGGTCGCGACGGTGCCGAGGATCTTCGTGATCCGGAAGGACCCGGCGTCGGTGGCGAGCGCGAACAGGCCGATCAGGAAGGGGACATCACCGAGTTTGGTGACGAGGAAGGCCTTGAGGGAGGCGGCGCGGGCCTCCGGGGTCTCCCAGTAGTGGCCGACCAGGAAGTACGAGCAGATGCCCATGATCTCCCAGCCGACCAGCAGCACCATCAGGTCGCCGGAGTAGACGACGAGCAGCATCGCGGAGGTGAAGAGGGAGACGAGAGCGGCGTACGAGGGGTAGCGCGGGTCGTCGCGCAGATAGCCCGTCGAGTAGATCTGCACACAGGTCGCGACCAGGCCGACGAGGACGGCGACGAGGGCGGCGAAGCCGTCGATGTGCAGGGCGAGTTCGACGGGGACCGAGCCGGTGGGTGTCAGCTCGGTGGCGGCGTCGACGGCCCGGTCGCCGCCCTGGCGTACGGCGACGACCACGGCGAGGGCGAGCGCCGCGAGGGTGGGCAGTACGGCGAGGGGGCGTACGAAGCCGGGAGCCGTGCGCCCCAGGAGCAGGCCTGCTGCGGCGCCCAGGAACGGGAGGAGGGGGACGAGGACGGCGAGGGTGGTCGTGGTCACGCGGTGGCCTCAGCCTTCTCGTCTTCCGTTTCCGTGCCGTCTGCGGCGTCCGTGCCGGTGGCTTCGTCGGGGCCGTGCGGCTCGGCGGTGTCGCGGAGTTTGTCGATGTCGGCGGTGCCGCGGTTGCGGTGGACGGCGAGGACGATCGCCAGGCCGATGCCGATCTCGGCGGCCGCGATGGCGATGGTGAACAGGGTGAGGGCCTGGCCGGAGTGCAGGGTCTCGCGGGCGGTCCTGCTGAGCCAGACGTCGAAGGCGACCAGGTTGAGGTTGACGGCGTTGAGCATCAGCTCGACGGACATCAGGACCAGGATCGCGTTGCGGCGGGCGAGGACGCCGTAGAGGCCGGTGGAGAAGAGGAGGGCGGAGAGCACGGCGGGATAGGCGAGGTGCATCAGAGGGCACCTTCCTGCTCTGCCGGGTCGTTTCGCTCGATCGGGTGATTCCGGGAATCCGGGACAGAGGGGGAACTACCGGTCGCGGCTCGGGAGTTCACAGGGGGAGAGCTCGACTCCGCCTTCGTCTTGCGGGACAGGACGATCGCCCCGACCAGGGCCGCGAGGAGAAGGACGGAGAGGGCCTCGAAGGGCAGGACCCAGTTCTGGAAGAGGCTCGCACCGGTGACGGCGGTGGAGCCGGCGGCGGCACCGTCCAGGTCGATCCAGGTCGTGCGGAAGGCGTCGACGACGACCCAGACCAGGGCGGCGGCCGAGGAGAGGGCCACGGCGAGGGCGGCCCAGCGGTTGCCGGAGTCGGCGTCCGGGGAGCGGCCGATGGGGGCCCTGGTGAGCATCAGACCGAAGAGAAGGAGGACGACGACGGAACCGACGTAGATGAGGACCTGTACCCAGGCGATGAACTCGGCTGTGAGGAGGAGGTATTCGACGGCGAGGCCGCCGAGGGTCACCACCAGCCACAGGGCGGCATGCACCAACTGCCGGGTGGTCACGGTGACGAGCGCGGCGCCGAAGGTGACCAGGCCGACGAGGAGAAAGGCGATCTCGACGCCGGTCGGGGAGAGGAAGCCGTGGGTGTCGGAGGCGGCGGTCGTGGTGCGTGCTGCCGTCGCGGCGGCTGCGGCAAGGCTCACGAGTTCCCCTCCTGCGGTTCGGGCTGCTGAGGTCCGGACTCCTGCGGCTCGGGCTGGGTGGCCGCCAGCTTCTCCGCCGCTTTGCGGGCCGCCGCGATCTCCTTCGGTTCCTCGGCTGCGGGGTCGAGGGCGGGTGGGGCCGGGACCGTCCACATCCACTCGCGGAGCTTGTCGCGTTCGTGGGTGAGTTCGTGGATGTCGGTCTCGGCGTACTCGAACTCCGGGGACCAGAAGAGGGCGTCGAAGGGGCACACCTCGATGCAGATACCGCAGTACATGCAGAGGGAGAAATCGATGGCGAAACGGTCGAGGACGTTGCGGCTGCGCTCGCGGCCACCGGGAGCGGCGGCCGGGACGGTCTCCTTGTGGGAGTCGATGTAGATGCACCAGTCCGGGCACTCGCGGGCGCACAGCATGCAGACCGTGCAGTTCTCCTCGAAGAGTCCGATGACTCCGCGGCTGCGGGGCGGGAGGTCGGGCTGGGCGTCCGGGTACTGCGCGGTGACGGTCTTCTTCGTCATCGTGCGGAGGGTGACGGCCAGGCCCTTGGCCAGGCCTGAGCCAGGGATGGGGGCCACTAGGAGATCACCACCTTGACGATGCCGGTGAGGGCGATCTGAGCGAGGGAAAGGGGGACGAGGAGGGTCCAGGCGAGCTTTTGGAGCTGGTCCTCGCGCAGACGGGGGTAGGTGACGCGCAGCCAGATGACGACGAAGGCGAGGACGGCTGTCTTGAGGAGGGTCCAGACCCAGCCGAGGCCGTCGGCAGCCCAGGGGCCGTGCCAGCCGCCCAGGAAGAGGACGGTGGTGAGGCCGCACAGGACGACGATCCCGGCGTACTCGGCGAGGAGGAAGAGGGCGAAGCGGAGGCCGGTGTACTCGGTGTAGGCGCCGAAGATGATCTCCGAGTCGGCCACCGGCATGTCGAAGGGGGGCCGTTGGAGTTCGGCGAGGCCGGCGACGAAGAAGACGATCGCGCCGACGATCTGCCAGGGCAGCCACCACCACTCGAACGCGTCGACGATGCCGGGGAGCGAGACCGTGCCTGCGGCCATCGCGACCGAGGCGGCGGTCAGCAGCATCGGGAGTTCGTAGGCGAGGAGTTGGGCGGCGGTGCGCAGGCCGCCGAGGAGGGAGAACTTGTTGGCCGACGCCCAGCCGGCCATCAGCGAGCCGAGGACGCCGACGCCCATGACGGCGAGGACGAAGAAGATACCCGCGTCGACGACCTCGCCGACGGCGCCCTCGCCCGGGCCGATCGGGATGGCGAGGAGGACGAGGAGGTACGGGAGGAGGGCCACGGCCGGGGCCAGTTGGAAGATACGGCGGTCGGCTCCGGCCGGGACGATGTCTTCCTTCTGGGCGAACTTGACGCCGTCCGCGACGAGTTGGGCCCAGCCGTGGAAGCCACCGGCGTACATCGGACCGAGGCGGCCCTGCATGTGGGCCATCACCTTGTGCTCGGTCTGACCGACGATCAGGGGGAAGGTGAGGAAGACGACGAAGACGATCAGGAGTCGCAGGGCGACGTCGAGCGCGTCGTTCACTGCGAGCCTCCTGAGGGGTTCTCGGGGGTGCCCTTTTCGGGGGCGGGGTCGTCCGGGGCCGGGGTTTCGGGGGCGGGTGCTTCTGGTGCGGAGGCCTCCGGTGCAGGGGCTTCCGGTGCAGGGGCCTCGGTCGGTTCGGGGGTGTCGGTCGGTTCGGAGGCCTTCGGAGTGGGCTCGTCGAAGGCGGGGCGGGCGTGGTGCCAAGGGGCGTCCGCCGTGGGGGGTGGCTTGGGGGCCTCTGTCGGCGGGGGCTCGGGAGCGGCGGCCTCGGTCGGCGGTGTCTGGGGGCGCTGCGACGCCGAGCCCTGGCTTGCGCTGCGCGACCGGCGGGGGGTGGCCGGCGGGGCGGCCTCCGTGGGGGTGCCCTCCGTTGCCGGGGGCGAGCCTGCCGGGGTCTGGCCCGCCGGGGATGCCGGGGATGGGTCTGCCGGGGGCTGGCTTGCCGGGTCTGCCGGGGCTTGGCCCGCCGGGGCTTGGCTTGCCGGGGCTTGGCCCGCCGGGGCTTGGCTTGCTGAGCCTTCCGAGGCCGTGCGGGTGCGGCGTACCGGGCGGTCGGCGGGCGTGCGGCCGGCGGTTGCTCGGGCCGGGCGGGTCGGGGCCGGGGGGAGTTGGCCCTTCAGGGGGCCCCATTCGTTGGGGTCGGGGACGCCCGGGGGGAGCATCTGGCGGCGCTTGGGGCCGCCGTGCTCCGACTCCCCCGGTTCCTTGGCGCCCGGCCAGGCCTTGGCGACGCGGGCCGCCAGTACGAAGTCCTTGCGGAGGGGGTGGCCCTCGAAGGTCTCCGGGAGGAGGAGGTGGTCAAGGCCCGGGTGGCCCTCGAAACGTACGCCGAACATTTCGTGGGTCTCGCGCTCGTGCCAGGCGGCGCCCGCGTAGACGTCCACGAGGGAAGGGAGTACGGGGGACTCGTGCGGGACTGTCGTGCGTACGAGGAGGCGGCGGACCGGGGAGAGGGCGACCACGTGGGCTGCGACGCGGAAGCCGGTGCCCGGTTCGTCGACCGCGCTGAGCCAGTCGAAGTAGGTGCAGGAGAGACGGTCGCGCGCTGTTTCCAGGGCTGCCGTCCAGGAGGTCGGGGGTACGTCGACGGTCAGGACGTCGTAGGACTCCTCGGCGGTGGCCTCCGTACCGAAGAGGTCCTCGGTGGGGGCGGGCAGCCAGCCGGTCGCCGTCATCTGTTCGACTCCCCTGCGGCCGGCGGCTGCACCAGGGGGCTCTGGAGTGCGGCCGGGGACGGGCGGGTCGACTGGGCGGACGCGTACCGCTCGCCCAGGGACTCGCGGGCGATCTTCTCCTGGAGTTTGAGGATGCCCTGGAGGAGGGCCTCGGGGCGGGGCGGGCAGCCGGGGACGTAGACGTCGACCGGGATGATCTGGTCGACGCCCTTCGTCACGGAGTAGGAGTCCCAGTAGGGGCCGCCGCAGTTGCTGCAGGCGCCGAAGGAGATGACGTACTTCGGCTCGGGCATCTGTTCGTAGAGGCGGCGTACCGCCGGGGCCATCTTGTCCGTGACCGTGCCCGAGACCACCATCAGGTCGGCCTGGCGGGGGCCGGGGGCGAAGGGGATCACGCCGAGGCGGATGAAGTCGTGGCGGGCCATGGACGCGGCGATGAACTCGATGGCGCAGCAGGCGAGGCCGAAGTTGAAGACCCAGAGCGAGTAGCGGCGGCCCCAGTTCAGGACCACCTTCATCGGTTCGGGGGCCAGGCGGGCGAGGGCGCCCAGCCGTTTCGGCTCCGGCAGCAGAACGGGAACCGATTCCCGTGAATTCGTTTCTGGCGTCACGTCCATGTCAGGACGCCCTTCTTGTATGCGTAGAGCAGGCCAACAGCCAGGAAGCCGAGGAAGATGAACATCTCGACGAGGGTGGTCGCGCCGTAGCCCGGGGCGGCGAAGACGGTGGCCCAGGGGAACAGGAAGATCGAGTCGACGGCGAAGATGACGTAGAGGAAGGCGTAGACGTAGTAGCGGACCTGGGTGTGGGCCCAGCCCTCGCCGACGGGGTCGACACCGCACTCGTACGTCATGAGCTTCTCGGGGGTCGGGACCACGGGGCGCAGCAGGCGGCCGGCCCCGAAGGCGACGGCGACGAAGAGCACGCCCACGACGGCGAGCAGGCCGACGACGGAGTAGGACTGGAAGTACTCCGACGCCGCGATGTACCCCATGTACTCAGTGTGCTCCGTCGTGGCGGTAGCGGTCGGTGCCTGCACTTCCGTCCCTCGCTCCCTGGCCTCGTCACGTCTCGCCCCTGGCGTTCGGCGATCTGTACGGACGGGAGTCTAGGGCCTGCTAAAGAGACCGTAAGCAGCCCGTCACACATGGCCATGCCCGAAGTGATGTGCAAGGTGGGGTTTTCCCCCGGGTCGGCGGGCGGTCCGCCTCATGGCGCCGGGGCGCGGCGGCGGGCAGGCTGGCGAACATGACCGCACGTATCACCGCCACCAGCGCGGGAACCGAGGGCGACCGACTGCCCCCTGTCCGTTTCGCCCTCGACCCGCACACCTGGAAGGAGATCGCCCATCTCCTGGCCAACCTGCCGATGGCGTTGTTCGGTTTTGTGTATGTGGTGACCGTGGTGTCGACGGGGTTCTTCCTCACGTTCACGGTGATCGGCGTCCCGCTGCTCGCCGCCGGGTTGATGGGCGCGCGCCAGTTGGGCCGGATCGAGCGGGCGCGGGCCAGGGTGCTGCTCGGGGTGCGGGTGGACGAGCCGAGTCCGCTGCCGCTGGCCGGGCGGGGCGCCCGTGGCCAGGAGCTCGGGTTCTTCGGGCAGTTGTGGATGGCGTTGAAGGACCCGGTCGGCTGGCGGACCATCCTGTACGACTTCGTGCGGCTCCCGTGGGCCGTCCTCACCTTCACTGTCGTGCTCGTGTCGTTGTTCGTGCTGTGGCCGGTGCTGCCGTTCGTGGCGCGGGGGCTCACCAACGTGGACCGGGCGATGGTGCGCGGGCTGCTGTCGCCCTCCGACGAGCTGGAACGCCGTATCGCTGAACTGGAGTCCGACCGGGGGGTCGTGGTCGACACGGCCGCCGCCGATCTGCGGCGGATCGAGCGCGATCTGCACGACGGGGCGCAGGCCCGGCTCGTGAACCTCGCGATGGGGCTCGGGCTGGCCAAGGAGAAGCTGCTGGAGGGCCAGGCCGACGAACATGTGGCGGCGATGGTCGAGGAGGCGCACGGCGAGGTGAAGCTCGCGCTGCAGGAGCTGCGCGATCTGGCGCGCGGGATCCATCCGGCGGTGCTGACGGACCGGGGGCTGGACGCGGCGCTGTCCTCGGTGGCCTCGCGGTGCACGGTGCCGGTGCAGGTCACGGCCGATCTGCCGGCCAGGCCTGCCGCCGCCATCGAGGGCATCGCCTACTTCACGGTCTCCGAGCTGCTCCAGAACATCAGCAAGCACAGCGGGGCGCGGAGCGCCTCCGTCGACGTGTGGCGTACCGAGGACCGGCTGCTGATCCAGGTCTGGGACGACGGGCGCGGTGGTGCGCGGCTGGACGGCGGTACGGGGATGGCGGGGCTCGCGGACCGGCTGGGCGCGGTGGACGGGCTGTTCGTCATCGAGTCGCCCGAGGGCGGGCCCACGACGGTCACGGCCGAGTTGCCCTGGCGGGAGCGGGTCGAGCAGTCGTAGGCAGGGCTTTCTTTTCAGGGTCTTGGTAGGGAAAACCCCCGGGGGAAGACGCCTACGTGCTCCATGGTCCGTGCGGGTCGGGGCGAGCAGGCTGATGGCAGGCGAACAGGGCAGCGGCGGGCGCGCCGACTGGGACTCGTAGGACTAGTAGGACGGACTGGGGCGATGGCCATGGAGTACGGACAGGGGTACGGGCAGCAGGGCGGGCCCGGGGCCGGATTCCACGGGACGGGCGACGGGGGTGCCGGGGGCTTCGGGGAGTGGGGGCGGGGAATGGCGGAGGATCAGGGGCCTGGGCGGGGGCGGCGGTTTCGGTTGCCGGCCGCGTTGCGGGCGCCTGTCGAGGCGCGCAGCTGGCGTGAGTTCGCGTATGTGCTGCTGAGCCTGCCGGTCAGCGTGCTGGTGTTCACGTACGCCGTCACCATGGCCTCCACCGGTGCGGGGCTGCTGATCACCTTCCTGGGGATTCCGGTGCTGGCCGTGGGCCTGGCGGGGTGCCGGGGGTTCGGGGTGCTGGAACGGAAGATGGCGCGGGCGCTGATCGGCGCCGACGTGGCCGAACCGGAGCCGGTGCGGACCCGGAAGTCGGGGGCGGCGGCCTGGATGGGGGGTGTGCTCAAGAGCGGTACCTCGTGGCGGCATCTGCTGTTCTCGGTGCTGCATCTGCCTTGGGCGATGTTCTCGTTCCTGGTTGCGGTGATCTTTTGGGTCTATGGGTGGGCGCTGCTCACGTACCCGCTGTGGTTCTGGGTTTTTCCGATGTACGGCGGGCAGGACGGCCTTCAGCTGTACGGCGACGAGACTCACCGGATCTACCTCGACAACCCGTTCGAGGTCACGGTGACCGCGCTGATCGGGCTGTTGTTCACCATGGCCACGCCCTGGATCGTGCGGGCACTGACCCTGGTCGACCGGGTCATGGTGCAGGGGCTGCTCGGGCCGTCGCGGCTGGCGACGCGGGTCGTCGAGCTGGAGTCCGACCGGGGGGTCGTCGTCGACACCGCGGCGGCTGATCTGCGGCGGATCGAGCGGGATCTGCATGACGGGGCGCAGGCGCGGCTGGTGGCCCTGGCCATGGATCTGGGGCTCGCGAAGGAGAAGCTCACGGAGGATCCGCAGGCCGCGGCGCGGATGGTGGACGAGGCGCACGGTGAGGTGAAGACGGCGTTGCAGGAGCTGCGGGATCTGGCGCGGGGGATTCATCCGGCGGTGCTGACGGATCGGGGGCTGGACGCTGCTCTGTCGGCGGTGGCTTCTCGGTGTGCGGTGCCGGTGCAGGTGGAGGTGGATCTGGTGGAGCGGCCTGCTGCCGCGATCGAGGGGATCGCTTACTTCACGGTGTCGGAGTTGCTGCAGAACGTGAGCAAGCATGCGTCGGCCACGTCGGCGTCGGTGGATGTGTGGCGGGTGGAGAACCGGTTGATGTTGCAGGTGGTGGACGACGGGGTGGGCGGGGCGGATGCCTCCGGCGGGTCGGGGTTGGCCGGGTTGGCGGGGCGGCTTGATGCGGTGGATGGGATTTTGGTGGTGGATTCTCCGGTGGGGGGGCCTACTCGGGTTACTGCGGAGTTGCCTTGGCGGGGGTGAGCGGTGGTGCGGGGGCGGTTTTTTTCGCCCCCGCCGCCCCTACCCCTTCCCATCCCGGGGGGGGGGGGGCCCCCCCCCCCCCCGGGGGCGGGGGGCTGGCCGCCGGCGGGGCGGGCGGGGCGGGCGGGG
>NZ_JBSFDA010000064.1:0-54157 GCF_053593675.1 Streptomyces sp. NPDC002156
GGCCGAGGCGGTCCGCTCCGCGCCCGCGAGGTCGGCGGGCGGCTGTTGGGCCGCGGCCACGGTGTCGGGTTCGGCGAGGGCGGCCCGTACGGCGGCCTCCTCGGACTGCCAGGCGTCCAGGCGCCGTTGGAGTTCGCGGTGGGCCGTGTCGTCCAGCAGCGCTTCCGCCGCCGCGCGTGGTGTGTCGAACCCGGCGCGGTAGGCGGCGTCGGCAAGACGGGCGTCGGCGTCCTTGAGGCGCTGGGCGGTGTCCTCGGCGGCACGGGCCGCCTCGGCCGTGTCGGTGAGCAGGGCGACCTGGTGTTCCAGTTGCCCGGCCCGCACGGCAACGCTCGCCGCGCCACCCCGGGCCTGCGCCAACTCCTCCTCCAGCGCGGCCCGTTCACTGTCCAGGGTGTCCCGTCGGGCGACCCTGGACGCCGTCCTGAGCGCCGCCTCCTGCTGGGCGGCGCTGCGACGCTCGCGCTCCTGCTCGGCCCGGCGCAGCTCCTCGTGCGCGGAGTGCAGCCCGGAGGCGCCCCGCCGGGCCTCCTCGTACCGTCGCTCCAACTCCTCTGCCTGCTCGGCGAGTTGCGCGGTGGGCGTGTCCCCGGCCTCGGCGGTGGCGGCCGCCAGTGCCTCGCGTACGAGGCCCAGTCGGCGTTCGTCCTCGGCGCGTCGCTCGTCGGCCCGTTGGTAGGCGGCGAGCGCCCGTTCCTCCGTCTCCCGGTCGACGTGCCCGGCGATCTTCCGTGCGGGCGCCGGGTGTTCGGTGGCCCCGCAGACGGCACAGGGTTCGCCGTCACTCAGCTTGGCGGCCAGTTCGGCGGCGATGCCGTTCAGGCGCTGTTCCTTGAGGTCGAGCCAGTGCGCCTTGGCCTCCGTGGCCCGCTCGCGCAAGGCCAGTACGTGGGTCTGCGTCTCGTCCGTGTCCCGGGCGAGCGCGTCACGCTGGCGGGCGGCCCGGAGCCGGTTCTGGGCGGGTTCCCGCTGGACGACGAGCTGTTCGGCCCGGGTGGCGGCCTCCTGCGCGGACTCGATACGGGTCTGGAGGCCCGCCCTGGTCGCCTCCCACCCGCCGAGCCAGTTCTCTGCGTCGTGCAGGACCTCCTCGTCGGCGCGCTCCTGACGGTCCAGGCCGGTGCGCTCGGCGACGAGTTGGGCCAGGCGCTGTTCGGCGCGGCGGGCGGATTCGAGCCCGCCCAGTTCCTCGGCGGCGCGGCGGGCAGCTGCGGCGAGTCCACCGGCACCGTCGTCGGCGAAGGTGTTCGGCAGCAGGGCACGCGCGCGTGCCTCACCGTCGGCCGCGCGCCGATGCTCGGCCTCGGCGGCCTTCCGCAGCTCCAGTGCGGGCGCCACCGCCTCGGCCTTGCGGGCCCGTTCCATCCGCTCCCGGTCCGCCCGGTGCGTGTCCGCCCGCTCCTCCAGCAGCCGGGCCCGCTCCCGCGCCTCGGCGAACCGCCGCTGCAATCGGGCCACTTCGCGTACGTCGGCCAGCGCGCCGTCGGCCGCGACCTGCGCGGACTCGGCGGCGGCGCGGGCACAGTGGGCGATGGTGAGCCGCTCGCGCGCGGTGGAGCGGGCGACGGCGGCGGCACCCATGATGGCCTCGGCCAGCCCCGGTTCACCCGGCGCGAGGCCGGGCAGCTCCATGGCGTCACCGGCGGCCTGCTGCATCCGGTGGGCGTCGGCCAGCAACTCCGCGTCCCCGTCGCGCACTTCGGCCTCGGCGGCGCGCCGGCGATCCGCGAGGCGCTTCTCGACCTCGGCGAAGCGGTGCGTGTCGAAGAGGCGGCCGAGGAGCTTGCCGCGCGCCTCGGCGTCGGCGCGCAGGAAGCGGGCGAAGTCGCCCTGGGGCAGCAGCACGACCTGGCAGAACTGCTCACGGCTCATCCCGAGCAGCTGGGTGATCTCCTCGCCGATCTCCTGGTGGGAGCGGCTGAGGTCCTTCCAGGCACCGGCCGAGGCGTCGTACTCACGCAGCCAGCTCTGCGCCTTGTCAAGGGTCGTGCCCTCACCGCGCTTCTTGGGGCGCTCCCAGGGCGGCTGCCGGGTGAGTTCCAACCGGCGTCCGGCGACGGTCAGTTCGAGGGTGACCTCGGTGCGGGTGCCGGGCGCGGCATGGTCGCTGCGCAGCGAGCCGCCCTGACGGGCGCCGGGCACCGAGCCGTACAGCGCGTAGCAGACGGCGTCCAAAATCGACGTCTTGCCCGCACCCGTCGGCCCGTGCAGCAAGAAGATCCCGGCGGCGGACAGCTCACCGAAGTCGACCTGCTGAGCGCCACCGAAGGGCCCGAAGGCCGTGATATCCAGCCGGTGCAGCCTCACCGGGCACCCTCCATGTGCCGATCGCTGTGCGAATCGCTGCAGCACAGGTCGACCGGGGCACGGCTGCCCGCACCTTGGCCGGTGCGCTGGCCTGCGTCGGAGCCCGCCCCGGCCCTCCGGACCGAAAGGCGAGGGGCGCAGCCCCCGCCTTTCAGGGGCGCGGGGAACTGCGCGAGAAGCCCCACCGGCCCGCACCCCGCGTGATCCTCCGCACCGTGACCCGCGTCGCGGCCCATGCCGTTCCACCCCATCCACACAGCCCGCGCCGACTTCACCGAGCCACCTCCCGTACCGTCTCGTCCACCCGCACCGAGTCGAACGCGTCCCGCAACACGCCCCGTTCGTGCTCGTCCGCTTCCGCGCCCCGCACGTGCAGGACGAAGTCCTCCGCGATCTCCTGGTCGTCGCGGCCCGCTAGGCGCCGCGCGTAGGTCACGTCCGGGTCGTCCGGTGAGCGGTCCGGGTCGAAGGCGAGGCTCAAGGTGTGCGGGAACCGTTCCGAGAGGCGGGCCATGGGGTCGGGCGGGCGCACCGGGTCCGTCAGCGTCGCCTCTACCCACGCGTCCTCGTGGCGGGCCAGGCCCGGATCGGCGAGCAGGTCCTCCAGCGCGCCCCTGATACGGGCAAGCGCGCGCGGCACCGGGCAGTCGACGCGCTCCGCGGTGAGCGAGCCGTCGTCCGCCAGGTCGATCAGCCACATGCTCTTGCGGTGGTCGGCCTCGGAGAAGGAGTACGGCAGCGGGGAGCCCGAGTAGCGCACGCGCTCGGTGATGGTCTGGCAGCCGTGCAGATGGCCCAGCGCGACGTAGTCGACTCCGTCGAAGACACCGGAGGGCACGGAGGCGACCCCGCCGACGGTGATGTCCCGCTCGCTGTCGCTGGCCTCGCCGCCGGTGACGAAGGCATGGGCGAGGACGACGGACCGGGTGCCCTCCGCGCGCGTGGCGAGGTCGGCGCGGACCCGGTCCATGGCGGCGGCGAGGACGCTCTCCTGGCCGGCCTTCTCCAGCCCGAACTCGTCCTTGACCAGGGCCGGTTCGAGATACGGCAGACCATAGAAGGCCACATCCCCGGAGGCGTCCTGGAGGACGACCGGCGTCCCGGCGGCCGACGGGTCGGTGCGCAGATGGATGCCGGCGCGGCCGATGAGCCCGGCGCCGACGCCGAGCCGTCGCGCCGAGTCGTGGTTGCCGGAGATCATCACCGTCGGCACCCCGAGGTCGGCGAGCCGGTGCAGGGCGTCGTCGAACAGCTCGACCGCGGCCAGAGGGGGCACCGCCCGGTCGTACACATCACCCGACACGACCACCGCGTCGACCTCGCGCTCGCGCGCGACGGTGACGAGGTGGCCGATGAACTCGGCCTGCGCCCCGAGCATGTTCACCCGGTGGAAGGCGCGGCCGAGATGCCAGTCGGACGTGTGCAGCAGTCTCATGATCCCCGAAACTAACAGCCGGGTCTGACATCACGGGCGGTTACTCCCGTATCGGCCCGATGTGCGGCCCCCGAGGTCGCCACATCGCTCACGCGTCCCCGTACGCCTCTCCACCGAGGGTGAACCCGGCCGTCCCCGCCGTCGCATCGGCCAGCCACCCCTTGAACGCCTCCACATCGGCGTCCGGCAGCCCGATCTCGATCGTGACGGCCTCCCCGTACCGCACGTCACGCACCTCGCGCCCGGTGGACCGCAGGTCGTTCTGGAGCTTGCCCGCGCGCTGGTGGTCGACGGTCACCGTGGCCAGCCGGAACCGGCGGCGGGTGCGGGTGCCGAGCACGTCGAGGGCTTCGCCGACCGCTCCCCCGTACGCCCTGATCAGCCCGCCCGCGCCCAGCTTGACCCCGCCGTAGTACCGGGTGACGACGGCGACGACGTACCGCATGTCGCGGCGCAGCAGCATCTGGAGCATGGGCACGCCCGCCGTGCCGCCCGGTTCGCCGTCGTCGCTCGCCCGCTGGACGGAGGCGTCGGCGCCGATGACGTACGCGAAGCAGTTGTGAGTGGCGTCCGCGTGCTCCTTGCGGACGGCGGCGACGAACTCCTGGGCCTCCTGTTCGGTGGCCGCGGGGGCGAGGGCGCACAGGAAGCGGGAGCGGTTGACCTCGGTCTCGTGCACGCCCGCGTGGGCCACTGTGCGGTACTCGTCCGGCATCCGGCCACCCTATGCGCACCAGGTGGGGCGGCCTCGGTCAGTGGGTCTTCTTGCCGCGCGGCACGATCATGTCCGTGAGCAGGGCCGTGCCGGGCGCGAGGTCGTGCCAGCTTTCGCCGTGCCAGACCAGGACGGCGATCGCGGAGGTCGGGAACTTCGTCCGTACGTCGTCCAGCGCCTCGTCGAGCGCGTCCTCGGCCAGCTCCAGCACCAGTTCCTCCAGACCGGGGTTGTGCCCGACCAGCAGCAACGTCTCGACGGTGGACGGGACTTCACGGACGACGGCCAGCAACTCCGGTACGTCCGCCCCGTACACCCTCGGATCGTGCCGCACCGGCGGCGGAGTGCCCCACTCGGCCGCCGCCAACTCCCAGGTGCGGCGGGCGCGTTCGGCCGTGGAGCACAGGGCGAGGTCGGGCAGGCAGTCGGCCTCGGCGAGCGCGCGTCCGGCGGCGGGGGCGTCGCGCAGGCCGCGCGGGCCGAGGGGGCGGTCGTGGTCGTCGACGCCGAGCGGCCAGGCCGACTTGGCGTGCCGCAGGACGACCAGCCGGCGCAGCGGGCCCATGCCCCGGTGGGCGGTCACGCCAAGGTCCCGATGTCGCGGGTGAGTTCGAGGCCGAGGATGCGGTCGGCGTAGGCGTACGTCTCGAAGCGGGCCCCGTCCCGCAGTCCGTCGAGGGTCTCGACGCGGCGCAGGACGTCCAGCACGGCGGGCACGTCCAGGTCGTCCTCCCAGGCGGCGCGCAGGTCGCGGCGTACGGCGTCGGGCACCGGCCGGGACGGCTGCCCGGCCCAGACGGCGACCGACCTGCGCCAGTGCGTGAGCGTGTCGCCCGCTTCGGCCAGGGCGGCCGGGGTCAGCCGTACGGGCTCGGAGCGGGGGTGGGTGAGCAGGGCCAGGCGGAGGGTGTTGGGGTCGATGTCTCCGAGGCCGCTCGCGGAGCCGGCGAAGTCGACCGGGGCGACGTCGAGGCGGATGCCGTCCGTCGCCCGGTCGTCCCGGCTCGTCACATGGAGCAGCTGGGCCTCCGCCAGTTCCGGTCCGACGTCGTGCCGGTCCTCGAAGGGGCGGATGCCGAGTGCCGCGGCGCCCGCCCGGAGTTCGGCCACCTGTTCCTCACCGGCCAGCACGGGCCAGGCGGGGGTGCCGCCTACCTCCAGGGCGCGGATGAGGACGTCGGCGACCAGGAGCACACGGAGGGCGGTGGCGTCGAAGCGCTGCGTGTGCGCCTCGACGCGGGTCAGGGCCCTGCGGGCCGGGGCGGCGGTGAGGGTCTCGCCGGTTCGAGCGTCGAGGATGTGGAGCACTGTATGAGCGTAACGCTCCGTTGATTGGGCGGGTTGTTCGGCTCCCCGGCCGGTGGGGGCTTGTCTCGCAGTTCCCCGCGCCCCTTGGGAGACGCCCCTTCGGGGCTGCCTCCCAAGGGGCGCCTCCACCTGGTGTCTTTTGTCCCGGTGAGTGGGACCAGGGACGGTCGCTCGATGCCTTTACGCGCAGCTTATTGATTGTACCGACCGTTAGGTCTACTTTACCGGCACCAACCTCCCCACACCTCCAGAGTCAGAGCCGTGCTCTGGATCTCCGCTCACCCTTGGAAGGGCCGCCCATGTCCCAGACACAGACCGCCGCCCCACAGGAACACGAGAGACCGCTCTCGACCAGGCGCAACGTCCTCGTCGTCATCGCGCTCGTGTGGACCGTCCAGCTGGTCGCGCTGATGGCCGCGCTGTCCGGAATCTCGCAGGCCGAGGTCGCGATCCACTTCCGGACCACCGAAATCGCCTGGTTCACCCTGATGACCCTCCTGACCGGGACCTTCTTCCTGCCCTTCGCGGTCAAGGCCGCGGCGCTCTTCGGCAAGAAGAAGGTTCTGCTCGTCGCCATCGGGCTGGGCTTCGTCGGTGACCTGATCGCCGCCTCCGCCACCGACTACCGCACCCTGCTGATCGGGCGTGGCATCGCGGGCGTCTACGCGGCCACCGCCCCGCTCGCCTACGCGATCACCCGTGACGTGTTCCCCCGCCGCTGGGTCGGACTCGCCAGCGGGATCCTGGCGGGCGGCGTCGGCCTCGTCGCCTTCGGCGGGCCGTTCCTGTCCGGCTGGCTCCTGGACGACTACGGCTTCCGCGGCGTCCTGTGGTTCATGGCCGTCAGCACCGCCGTCAGCTTCGTGCTGGTCGCGGCCTTCGTGCCCGAGAGCCCGGTCCGTGAGGCGGGCGGGCGGATGGACTGGCTCGGCGGCATCCTCCTCGGCGGCGGCATCACCGCTCTCGTCTACGCCGTCGGCCAGGGCTCGCACTGGGGCTGGGGCAGCGGCAAGTTCGCCGCCTGGATCGTCGGAGCGCTGATCGCGCTGCTCGTCTTCGTCCTCGTCGAGCGCCGCGTCGCCGAACCGCTGTTCCCGCCGTCCATGACGCGGCGCCGCTCGGTGTGGAGCGTCCTGCTGGCCACCTCCATCGCGGCCGGCTCGCTCAGCGCCGTCGGCGTCGTGATCCAGATGCTGATCCTGATGCCGAACATCCCCAACGTCTCCGAAGGTCTGGGCTGGTCCGGCACCCACAACGCCATCGTCACCAGTCCCATCAGCGCCATGATCATCGTGGCGGCCGTCGGCACCGGCTTCGTCGCCCGCCGGATGGACGCGCGGATCATCCTCGCCGTCGGCTCCGCGCTCACCGTCCTCGGCTACGGCATCGGCACCCAGCTGCACCACAGCGCTCCCCAGATCGTGGGGATGGGTGTCATCGCGGGGTTCGGCACGGGTGTGGTGATGGCCATCGTGCCCATCATGATCATCGAGGTGGTCACCCCCGAGGAGCAGGCGCTGGCCAACGGGGCCCAGACCCTCGGTCAGGGCGTCGCGCAGATCATCGTGTCCCAAGTGGCCTTCGTCGTGATGTCCCAGCACGGGGCGGTCATGCACGGCACCCAGTTCTACCTCGACAAGGGCTTCACCAACGGCCTCTGGCTGGTCGTCGGCTGCTGTGCCGTGGGCACGGTGCTCGTCTCCCTGATCCCCAAGGCAAAGCGCCTCGACGAGGTCCAGGCCGGCCAGGCCGTCGCCTGACCCCTCTGCCCTCCAGGCCACATCGGCTTCGGCCCGCACCACACGGCACCGGCCCGCCCGCTTCCCCGAAGCGGCGGGCCGGTCCGGCGTTGGTCGAGGTGCGTGCGGGAATACGCATCGCCGGTCCCCGGCGACCCGGACGTCGGCCAGAGCCCGGCAACGTCGCAGAGGCCCGCACCTTCCGTCCCGTGGCGGACGGGCCGCCCCGTCCCTCCCCCTCGGCGGCCGGGACGGCCCGTACCGTGACGCAGCCCCCCGTCCCGGCGACCTCCGGGAACGGCGTGCCCCGCCGCATCGTCCGCCTCGTCCACAACGCCACCGCACAGCACAGCACTGAGCCCGACCCCCCGACGATCTGCGACGACGTGTCGCTCATCGGTGGATCGGGCCCGCGGTCAGACCACAGCCGTACAGCCGTACTGCCTGACCACTCGCGTGCCTACTGAGCCCCAGGCACCGAGAGGTCGCGGAACTGGTGCTTGAGGAAGGAGCCGGACCAGCCCATCAGGTCGGTCGGGACGTAGTAGTCCTTCTCGTCGTTGATGGTGTCCCAGTTCCTCGCGACGTCCTCGACGGTCGCCGGGCCGTCCTCCTGGACGTACCCCTCGGTCGAGGCGATGAAGAGGCGCGCGAAGCGGCCCGCGCCGGCCGTGTAGATCTCCCCGTTGACCGGGCAGCTCTCGTGGGCGAGGTACGCCACCATCGGCGCCACCGCACCCGACGGCATGTACGGCTGACCGGGCACGGGCTGCGCGTCGTCCGGCTGCTCGCCGCCGCCCATCCGGGTCATCGCCGCCGGGGCGATCAGGTTGACCTTGATGTTGTGCGGCTCGCCGGCCAGCTTGGCGCTGCGGGCCAGACCGACCGTGCCCGCCTTCGCCGCCGCGTACGACAGGTTGTTGTCCAGCCCGAACATGCCGCTGGAGGTGGTCAGTACGACCCTGCCGTACCCCTGCTCCACGAAGTGCGGCCAGGCGGCCCGCAGCGTGTTGAAGGAGCCGACGAGGTGGACGTCGAGATGGCGCTCCAGGTTCTCCGCCTCGATCTCCGGCAGCCCGGCGTAGCGGACGATCCCGGCGTTGTTGACGAGGATGTCGATCCGGCCGAAGGCGGCGATCGCGCTGTCGATGATCGCCTGGCCGCCGGCCGGTGTGGACACGTCGTTGGTGTCGGCCACCGCCTCGCCGCCCGCGGCCTTGATCTCCTCGACGACCGTCTGCGCGGGCCCGACGTCCGCGCCGTCGCCCTCGATCGACCCGCCGAGGTCGTTGACGACGACCTTGGCGCCCCGCTCCGCCAGCAGACGGGCGTAGGCCCGGCCGAGACCGCGGCCCGCGCCCGTGACGACGGCGACGCGTCCTTCGAAGCTGAACTCGCTCATAGGTGACTCCTGTTGTGCTGGGGTTGAGGGGCGGTCGCCGTCTGCCGGGTACTGCCAGGACTGCCGGGTATTACCGGGTCTGCCGGGTACTACCAGGTGACCGGCAGCTCGCTGATGCCGAAGGCGAGCGCGTCGGCCGGACGGAAGTCCAGCTCGTCACGGTCGACGGCGAGGCGCAGGGTCGGGACACGGCGGTAGAGCGTGCCGTAGACGACCTGCAGTTCGATACGGGCCAGCTGCTGGCCGAGGCACTGGTGGATGCCCCAGCCGAAGGCGACATGGTGGTTCGCCTTGCGGGTGAGGTCGAGCTTCTCCGGCTCGGGGAAGGCCTCCGGGTCCCAGTTCCCGGCGGGCAGCGCGGCGATGATGCCGTCGCCCGCCTTGATCTGCACGCCCTCGAACTCGAAGTCCTCGGCGGCGATCCGGCGCTGCCCGAGCTGCGGAACGGTCAGATAGCGAAGGATCTCCTCGACCGCGTTCGCGGCGTCCTTCGTTTCCTCGATGCCGCGCAGGTTCGCCAGCTGCTCGGGGTTCTCCAGCAGCAGGGCGGTACCCAGGGTGATCATGCTGGAGCTGGTCTCGTGACCGGCGATCAGCAGGATCATGGACAGCATGATGGCCTCGCGAAGATTGAGGTCACCGTCCTTGATCCGCGCGGCGAAGTCCGAGAGGACGTCCTCGGCCGGCTCCTCCATCTTCTGCTGGAGCAGCTTGGCCAGGTAGCCGCCCAGCGCCGCGTTCGCCGTCTCCTGCTGCTCGACGGTCTTGTCGCTCCTGGTGGCCCACTGGGCGTGTTCCTGGAAGAAGTCGTGGTCCGAGTACGGCACTCCGAGAAGCGCGCAGATCATCAGCGAGGGCAGCGGCAGCGACAGCGCGGTCACCAGGTCGGCCGGCTTCGGGCCGGCCAGCATCTGGTCGATGAGTTCGTCGGTGAACTGCTGGATCTTCGGCCGCAGCGCCTCCATCCGGGGGCGGGTGAACGGCCGGGTCATCATGCGGCGGATGCGCGTGTGGTCGGCGCCGTCCGCGTTGAAGATCGTGAGCGGGTGGTGCGGCGCGGACTCCGCCATGACGTGGTTGGGATACGGGAACCCGGGCTTCTTGTCGTCCGAGCTGACCCGGGGGTCGGACAGGATCGCCCGCTGCGCGGCGTGGCCGGTGACCAGCCACGGGGTGCTGCCGTCCCAGATGCGGACCCGGGAGACCGGCGCCCTCTCGTTCAGGGCGCGCAGTCCGGGCGGTGGCGCGAAGGGGCACTTGGCGTCCCGGTCGTCCTGGTAGAAGTACGCCTGCTCGTCGGGGGCGAGCGGGGTCTCTGTCTCAGCCATGGATTCTCCTCAAGTGATGGTGGGGGGAACGCACGCGGAACCGGGGACGTTTTCCGTCTGGTCCCGACCTCGGTCTGTCTCTCGGTCTATTCCTCGATGCGGATGGCCAGCGCGGGGCAGACCGCGGCGGCGTTGCGTACGTCCTCGGCCAGCTCGGCGGGCGGGTTCTCGTCCAGGAGGACGACGATGCCGTCCTCGTCACGCTGGTCGAACACGTCCGTGGCGGCGGACACACACTGCCCGGCGGCGACGCACTTCTCCTCGTCGACGACAACCTTCATGGCATCTCTCCTGAACCTTCAGTGGGTGATTCGGTGGACGGTCGTTCAGTGGCTGGTCGTTCAGTGGCCGGGTGCCGGGGCGGTCTCGAGCCCGTCGACGACTTCCTGGCGGGCCAGCCGGGTCTGCTTGGGCATGTTCCAGCCGAGAACACCCGTCACCCGGCCCCCCACCCGATACCGGGCGACGAAACGCCGGGCCGCCAACTCGCCCTCGACGATGTCCACTTCGGCATCGGCGGGCAGGAAACCGTGGACCTGAAGCTTCGCGTCGAATTGATCCGTCCAGAAATACGGCACCGGCGCGTAGGGCTCGTCCCCGCCGAGGATCGCCCCGGCGACCGCCATCCCCTGCTCCGTGGCAT
The DNA here is from genome assembly GCF_053593675.1 of Streptomyces sp. NPDC002156. NCBI lineage: Bacteria > Bacillati > Actinomycetota > Actinomycetes > Kitasatosporales > Streptomycetaceae > Streptomyces > Streptomyces sp. NPDC002156. Next base: position 10,878 of record NZ_JBSFDA010000064.1, read on the forward strand.
TCGTACGGTTCTCCAACCGCAACAACCGGCCCAAGCCCTCGTGATACCAACGCGCCACATCACCGACCGCGTAGATTCCGTCGGCCGCGCGGCAGTGCGCATCGCACACCACACCGTTGTCGAGCGTCAGCCCACTGTCCGCCAGCCACTCCGTCGCCGGGATCCCCCCGATCGCCACGACGACCACATCCGCGGGCAGCACCTCACCCGACGCCAGCCGCACCCCCGACACCCGGCCGCCCTCACCGGCCAGCCCGACGACACCCTCACCCAGCCGCAGGCTCACCCCGCGCTCGGTGTGCAGCTCGCCCAGCACCCCCGACACCACCGGACCCACCTGCAACGCCATCGGCCCCGCCAACGGACCCGCCAACGTCACCTCAAGCCCCAACACCCGCGCCGTCGCCGCGATCTCCGACCCCAGCACACCCTCACCGACCACCACCAGCCGCCGGCCCGCCACCAGATCCCCACGCAACGCCAACGCGTCATCCAGGGACCGCAGCACATGCACACCGGCCAGATCGTCCTGACCCGCAAACCGCCGCGCCCGCACACCCGTGGCAATCACGATCGCGTCCGCGCCCACCTGCCGCCCGGACTCCGTACGGACCGTCCGCGCCGCCGGATCCAGGCCGACCGCAGGGTCGCCGTACAGGAACTCGGCGTCCAGCGACGCCAGTTGCTCCACGCTGCGCAGCTCGGCCCGGGTCGGCTCCCAGGCACCCGAGAGCACCTGCTTGGACAGCGGCGGACGATCGTACGGAGCATGCGGCTCATCACCCAGCACCGTGATCCCACCCGCGAAACCCTTGCGCCGCAACGCCTCCACGGTGGACAACCCGGACGCCGAGGCGCCCACCACCAGGACGCGGGCCGTCATGCGGTCACCCCTCGGATGCCGCTTCTGACGTCGTCGTCGATGCTCATGCGTGCTCCATTTGCAGCCGGGGCCCGATGCCTCGCTGAAAATTATACCTGCCGGTCGGTACAACAAACACTCGAACAGGAGACCCGGCGGCGGCGCCTGGGCGGCAACCGCTCAGGCCAGGTAGCGGCCGCCGTTCGCACTGAGCGTCTGGCCGGTCACATAGCTCGCCTCTTCGGAGGCCAGATAGGCCACCGCGTAGGCGATGTCCTCCGGGGTGCCGGCGCGCTTCATCGGCATCATGGCGGCGACCGCGTCGACGTCGACCGGACCCTGGCGCACCAGCGGGGTGTCGATGAACCCGGGCGGTACGTGGTTGACCGTGATCCCCTTCTCGATGTACTCGACGGCCAGCGCCCTGGTGAGGCCGATGACACCGCCCTTGGAGGCCGCGTAGTGCGCCATGGAGGGCGCGCCGGTCTGCGCGGAGGAGGAGGAGATGTTGACGATCCGGCCCCAGCCCGCCTCGACCATGTCCGGCACCAGTTCCTTGGTGACCAGGAACGGGCCCTTGAGGTTGATGCCGATCATCCGGTCCCAGGCCGCCTCACTGATGCTCGTGAAGGGCTCGTAGGCGGTCGTCCCGGCGTTGTTGACCAGGATCGCGACCGGACCAAGCTCCGCACGGGTACGGGCGGCCGAGGCCGCGACCGCCTCGGCGTCGGCCGCGTCGCCGCCAACCGCGATCGCCGTACCGCCCTCCTTGACGATCAGCTCGACCGTTTCCTCGGCGCCCTCGACGTTCAGGTCCCAGACGGCGACCGCGGCGCCCTTGGCCGCGAGTACGGTGGCGATCCCCCGGCCGATGCCGCGGGCACCGCCGGTGACGACCGCGACCTTTCCCTGCAGTGACATGGGTACTCCTCGTGTGATGTGGGGTGGGTGCCGACGGGTCACGCCCGGTCGGCGGCGATGCAGGGGCTTTCGGTCAGCTCTCCAGAGCCTCGCGGGCCGCCGTACGGGCGGCCACGGCCCGGGGGAAGCCGGTGTAACCGCTGGAGTGGTAGATGACCTCGGCGATCTCGTCCTCGGTCAGACCGTTCGTCAGCGCGATACGGACATGGGTCTTCAGTTCGGTCTCGGCGCCGAGGGCGATGAGAATGCCCAGCGTCACCAGACTGCGGTCACGCGGAGCCAGCCCGTCGCGGCCCCACAGTCCGCCCCACACACTCAGGAGGCCGATGTCGACGAGATCCTCGCCGAGGCGGCCGTCCTTCAGATCGATGTCGCCCTCGGGGAACACACCCGGAAGTGCGGCGCGCATGGCCTTCCAGCCCGCGGCCCGCAGATCGGCGGTCTCTTCGACACCCTTGTCGCTCATGCCTGTACTCCCGTTGTGCGGCTTCACGTCCTTGAGCGAAAGTTAGATCAGACGGTCGGTACAATCAATGACCCGGGCGAGATTCACATCCATTGCCCGGACCCGCCGCCTCATCTACTCTCACTTCTCACTGAGTATTCGACCGACCGGTCGACAAAATGAATCAGGCTCACGCGGGAGAGCACATGAGCGACACGACGAAGCCGGGCCCGGACCAGGTCGGAGCAGGCGGCGCGGACAGCACAGTCGACGTGCTGGTCATCGGCGCCGGTGTCACCGGCATCTACCAGCTGTACCGGGCCCGGGAGGCCGGGTTCTCGGTGAAACTGCTGGAGGCGGGCACCGGAGTCGGCGGCACCTGGTACTGGAACCGCTATCCCGAGGCCCGCTTCGACTCCGAGAGCTACACCTACGGCTACCTCTTCTCCAAGGAACTGTGGGAGGAGTGGGAGTGGTCGGAGAAGTTCGCGGGCCAGCCCGAGATCGAGCGGTACTTCAACCATGTCGTCGACCGGTTCGACCTGCGGCGGGACATCGCCTTCGGCGTCAAGGTGACCGCGGCCGTCTTCGACGAGGCGTCCGGGAGCTGGACCGTGCGGGGCAGTGACGGCACCGAGGTCCGGGCCCGCTTCGTCGTCGCGGCGACCGGCAACCTCTCGGTGCCGTTCATCCCGGCCATCCCTGGTCGCGACGACTTCCGCGGCGCGCAGCACCACACCAGCCGCTGGCCGAAGACGCCGATCGACTTCACCGGCAAGCGGGTGGCACAGATCGGCACCGGCTCCAGCGGTGTGCAGATCATCTCGGCGATCGCGGACGACGTGGCACAGCTGACGGTCTTCCAGAAGGACGCCGACTGGCTCACGCCGCTCAACAACGGGCCGATCACGCCCGAGGAGCAGGCCGAGCTGAAGGCCAACTTCGAGTCGATCCGCGAGACGCTGAACACCTCGCCGAGCGGCTTCCTGCACCAGATCGTCATGCGTTCGGGACTTGAGGACAGCCCGGAGGACCGTCAGGCGTTCTACGAGGAGCGGTGGAACGGCCCCGGCTTCACCAAGCTGACCGAGCACTACTACGACATGCTCTCGAACGAGACCGTGAACGCGGAGTGGTGCGCGTTCATGGCCGAGAAGATCCGCGGCATCGTCAAGGACCCGGCGACGGCGGAGAAGCTGATCCCCAAGGCCCACGGGTACGGCGGCCGGCGCCCGCCCTTCGGGACCGGCTACTACGAGACGTACAACAAGCCGAACGTCACGCTCGTCGACATCAACGAGACGCCGATCACCCGCATCACCGAGGACGGCATCGAGACCAGCGCGGGTGTCGAGGAGTTCGACATCATCATCTGGGCGACCGGCTACGACTTCGGCACCGGAGCCCTCAACCGGCTCGGTGTACAGGGGCGTCAGGGCCTCCCGCTGAAGGAGTACTGGTCGGACGGCCCGCTCACCTACCTCGGGGTCGCGACGGCCGGGTTCCCCAACTTCTTCTTCCCCGGCGGGCCGCACGGCGCCACGGGCAACAACCCGCGGTACGCCGGTGACCAGGTGGAGTTCGTCACCGACGCGATCGTCCACGCCCGCGAGCACGGTCACGACGTCATCGAGGTGACCGAGGTCGCCGAGGAGGAGTGGACGGACAGCGTGAACTCCAGCACGATGTCCTCCTTCCTGGAGAGCAGCTACTTCTCCGGGGGCAACATCCCCGGCAAGCCGATCAAGCAGCTGCTGAACCCGACCGGCCGCTGGAACCTCCAGGAGCTGATCCGCGAGGCGGTCCAGAACGACTTTCCGGCCTTCGCCTTCTCCAAGGCGGCGGAGCCGGAGTCCAAGGCCTGACCAGCGCGAAAGCCGACGCTCGTGCCACCTGGTCCCTCGGGTGGCACGAGCGTCGGCTTTCGTTCGCGCGGCTGCGCGCAGGCGCGCTTACGGCAGGAAGGTCGTGACCCTCCGCTGGAACTTCCACGTGCCGTCGTGGTGGCGGAGCGTGTCGTCGTAGCGGCCGACCATCTGCACGGCCCAGCCCGCCTCGCCGCGCTGGAAGAACGCGAGGTTGCTGACTGCCGTCGCCTCCTCCTCGGTGTACGAGGTGACCACCGTGTTGGCCACGAGGTGCAGCTGCGGCTGGGTCGGGGCGAAGGCCGCGAAGCCTTCGCGGATCGCGTCTCGGCCCTCGAAGGTGGCTATGCCTGCGATCTCGGCTACGCCGTCCGGGGTGAAGAGGGTGGCTACGTCGTCGTTGCGGCCCGTGTCCAGGGCCTGGGCGTAGGCGGCGATGGCGGCCTGTACGCCGGCGGCGACCGATGCCTCGGTGTCGGGGGAAGTGGTGGTCATGTCTCTCCAGGGTCTAAGTGCAAGGGGTGGACAGGTCGTGGGTGATCTGCGGGTTCGTTGTGGCTGGTCGCGCAGTTCCCCGCGCCCCTATCGGGGCCCGACCTCCTCTAAACCTGGTAGGTCGTCTTCCTGCGCCTGAGCAGCCAGGTGCCGGCTGTTCGGATCAGGTCGTCCTCGTAGTGGCCTACGACCTGGACCGCCCAGCCCGCCTCGCCGCGCTGGAGGAAGACCACGTCGCTCGTGGCCGTCGCCTCGTCGGCCGTGGAGGAGGTGACGACCGTGTTGGTGACCAGGTGCAGCTGCGGCAGCTCCGGCTCCCACCCCTTGAAGGCCGCGCGGAGCGCGTCGTGCCCCTGGAGGGGGTCCGTGCCCGGCAGCTCGAGGACCCCGTCGGGTGTGTACAGCGCGACGATCTCGTCGGTGCGGCCGGCGTCCTGGGCCTGCGTGTGCGTCCCGATCACGGCACGTACTCCGGCAGCCACCCACGCCTGTGTGGATTCGCTCATCATCTCCCCAACAGTCGATGTTTCGACCACTGAGTCTATTGCTCGGAGCAAGACAATATAAAGGGCTGTACCGAAACAGTTCTGATTGTTGACCGACCGGTATAATCCAAATAGCATGCCGCCGACCGTCAACGGGGACCGTCGCCTGAGGAGGCGTTAGTCATGACGAAGCGTTGGAAGCAGCGTCCGCCGGGCTCGACCTGGGGCGACTGGGGCGAGGACGACGAGCTGGGCCGGATCAACCTGGTCACCAAGGAGAAGGTGCTCCAGGGTGTGCGGGAGGTCGAGCACGGCATCGCCTTCAGCCTCAGCCTGCCGCTCGACTACCCGGGCGGCTCGGCCATGAACCAGCGCCGCTACCCGCCGATCCTGCGCCCCACCGAGGACCTCCAGCACAACCAGGACGTCTTCTACAACATCAAGGCCAGCGAGCACTTCTCGCCCGACCTCATCGACGTCTGGTCGGACGACGTGGTCACCCTCTGGCTCCAGTACTCGACGCAGTGGGACGCGCTCGCCCACCAGGGAGCCGAGTTCGACGCGGACTCCGACGGGGTCGCCGAGGCGGTGTACTACAACGGCTACCGCGCGGGCACCGACCTCGTCGGACCGCAGGAGGACGCCAAGGGCGACGGCAGCGGCAGCCTCGGCTTCGCGCGTCACCTCGGTCTGGAGCACATGGCCGAGCACGGGGTCCAGGGCCGGGGTGTCCTGATCGACATCGCCCATCACCTGGGTACCGGCTACCAGGCGGTCAACTACCGCCAGCTGCGCGAGATCATGGACGCCGACAACGTCGTCGTGGAGCCCGGCGACATCGTCCTGCTGCACACGGGCTTCGCCACCCAGATCCTCGCATGGGAGAAGAACCCGGACCCGGTCGCGATCCACCAGACCGCCGCCTACCTGGACGCCCACGACCCGGAGATCCTCCAGTGGATCACCGACTCGCAGCTCGCGGGCCTGGCCGCGGACAACTACGCGGTCGAGGGCGTGGGCGTCGGCAACGAGACGGGCCCGCACTCGCTGCTGCCGATCCACCACCTGTGCCTGTTCAAGCTGGGCGTTCCGCTCGGTGAGCTGTGGTACCTCGACAAACTCGCCGCCTGGCTGCGCGAGCACAACCGCAGCCGCTTCCTGCTCACCGCTCCCCCGCTGAACCTCCCGGGGACGCAGGGCAGCCCCCTGACTCCGGTGGCCACCGTCTGACCCGGACACCGCAAAAGGGAGGGGCCCCAGGACCGAGTCCGAGTCCTGGGGCCCCTCCCTTTGTTCCCTTCGGACGGTCAGACCGCCGCGATCCGCCGCAGCGTCTCCGCGATCGTGTCCCGCGACGGCAGCCACACCCGCTCCAGCGAGGGCGCGTACGGCGCCGGTACGTGCGGCGGGGCCACCCGGGTCACCGGGGCGTCCAGGTGCCAGAACCCCTCGTCGACGGCTAGGGCCGACAGTTCGGCGCCGACGCCGAAGTCCCGTACCGCCTCGTGGGCGATGACCAGGCGGTTGGTCTTGGCGAGGGAGGCGAGGACGGTCTCGCGGTCCAGCGGGGCGATCGTGCGCAGGTCGATCACCTCCACGCTGATTCCCTCGGCGGCCAGCAGGTCGGCGGCGGCCAGGGCGTCCTGGACCATCCGCGACCAGGAGACCAGGGTGATGTCGGTGCCCTCGCGGACCACCTTGGCCTTGCCCAGCGGGATCAGGTGGTCGGCCGGCGGACGCGGGCCCTTGAGGCCGTACTGGAGCCGGTTCTCCACGAAGATCACCGGGTTCGGGTCCAGGATGGCGGCGCGCAGGAGGCCGTATGTGTCGGCCGGGTTGGACGGCATCACTACCGTCAGGCCCGGGATGTGGGCGAGGAGGGCCTCCAGGCTCTGCGAGTGCTGACTGCCCGAGGAGCGGCCCGCGCCGAACTGGGTGCGGACGACGAGCGGCATCGAGGCCCGGCCGCCGGTCATGAAGCGCAGCTTGGCGGCCTGGTTGAGCAGCATGTCGAAGGCGACACCGATGAAGTCCATGTACATGATCTCGACGACCGGCTTCATCCCGGCCATGGCCGCCCCGACCGCCGCGCCCAGGACGGCGCTCTCACTGATCGGCGTGTCGCGGACCCGGCCCGGGAAGGCGTCCGCAAGGCCACGGGTGAGGCCGAAGACGTTGCCGCCCGCGCCGACGTCGATGCCGGCGATGAACACATCGGGGTCGGCGGTGAGTTCGTGTTCCAGGGCGAGGCGTACGGCGTCCATGGAGCGGAAGACCTCGCCGTCGGCGGGGGCCGGCTCGGGCACCTCGGAGCGGGGCGCCGAGACGAAGTCGTGCAGCGTCTCGGGGTCCGGCTCGGGCAGGCTCCTGGCCCACTCGACCGCCGCCTCGATCTCCTTGTCGATCTCCTCGTCGACGGCGTCGGCCAGCACGGCCGGGACACCGGCCGCCGCCAGGTGCTTGCGGGCCACCAGCAGCGGGTCGCGCTCCTTGGCGGCGGCGACCTCCTCGGCGGGGCGGTAGCGCTCGGGGTCCCCCTCGTAGTGGCCGTGCCAGCGGTAGGTCTCGGCCTCCACGAGGACGGGTCCGGCGCCGCCCCGCAGGCGTTCCACCACGTCGTTCATCAGGCCCGCCACCGCGAGGACGTCGTTGCCGTCGACGTGCGCGTAGTCGATGCCGTATCCGGCGGCGCGGGCGGAGAGCGTGGCGCGGTGCTGTGCGGAGGCGGGCGAGAACTCGGAGTAGTGGTTGTTCTCGCACAGGAAGACGACGGGCAGGTCCCATACGGCGGCCAGGTTGACGGCCTCGTGGAACATGCCCTGGGCGACCGCGCCGTCCCCGAAGAACGCCACCACCACGTCACCGGCGGCGCGCAGCTTGGCAGCGGTCGCCACCCCGGCGGCGATGGGCAGGCCGGCGCCGACGATGCCGTTGGCGCCGTAGATGCCGAGGCGGGGGTCGGCGATGTGCATCGAGCCGCCGCGGCCGTGATTGGTTCCGGCCTCCTTGCCCATCAGCTCGGCCATCATGGACGCCGTGTCCAGGCCCTTGGCCAGGACATGCCCGTGGCCGCGGTGGGTGGAGGTGATTCCGTCGCCGGGGCCGAGCGGCCAGCAGGCGCCGACGGCACTCGCCTCCTGGCCGATCGACAGATGCAGGAATCCGGGGATCTCCGTCGCCTTGTACAGCACGGAAGCCCGCTCCTCGAAGCGTCGGATTCGACGCATCCGGCGGTACATTTCCAGCAGCTGTTCCGCGTGCGCGGAACCGCCGGAACCGGTCGTTGTCTTGTGCGATGCCTCGATCGTCATGCGCGTCCTCGCAATGTCGCGCGGGCGGTACAAGGCCGCGCCGCCGGAGTCCATCTTTTAATGTACCGTCTGGTCTAGCAAACTGGTCAAGCACAATAGAACGAGGTCCCGGGCCCGCTTCCCCCCGGATGCGCCATTCGGCCGTCCGGATGCGGGCCCGAGGTCATGTCTCATCGGTATGTCGAATGTCGACACAGCAGGCGGGGAGAGAACCACATGCCACGACCACCGGGCCATGGACCGGACTACGAGGTCCGACGTCAGAAGATCATCGACACCGCGGCCACCCTGTTCGCCCGTCATGGCTACGCGGCGACCTCGATCAACGAACTGGGCCGAGCGGTCGGGCTCGCCAAGGGCGCCCTGTACTACTACATCGGGTCCAAGGAGAACCTGCTGATCGAGATCCAGTCGCGGGTGATGGACCCGCTGCTGTCCCGCGCCCGGCAGATCGCGGGCCTCGACGCGGACCCGCTGGTACGGCTGCGGCTGCTGTCGGAGTCGCTGCTGACGATCATCTTCCGCAGGCTCGACCACATCTGGGTCTACGAGCACGACTACCGCAGCCTCACCGGCGACTACCTCGACACGCTCCTCGGCCAGCGCGCGGAGTTCGAGCAGCTGGTCCGGGGACTGCTCACGGAGGCCGTGGAGGCGGGCACCTTCCGCGCGGTCGAACCGCACCTGGCCACCCTGCAGTTCCTGAATCTGCACAACCACACCTACCAGTGGGTGAAGCCGGGCGGCCGCTGGGACGCCTCGTACCTGTCCAGCGAGTACTGCGACACCCTGCTGCGAGGGTTCGGGGCGCCCGGCGCGGCCCTGCCGGACGTGGAGGAGGAGGCGGCGGCCTTCAAGCGCGACCGGCCCGACCTGCCGCTCGACCCCGAGGCCGAGTGGCAGCCGGCCGCACTGGCGAGCTGATCCCCGTTCCGGGATCCCCGGGCCCGCGGCATCCGCCGCGGGCCCTTTCGCGTCGCGCACCGGCCTGCTCATGTCACGCTTGCTCGTGTCACGTCTGCTTCAGCAACGCCCGTGCGATGACGTCGCGTTGGATCTCGTTCGTGCCCTCGCCGATCTCCAGGATCTTGGCGTCGGCGTAGAACCGGGAGATCTCCGACTCCCGCACATAGCCGTATCCGCCGTGGATCTGCACAGCCTGGGAGGCGGCACGGTTGGCCACCTCGGAGGCGTACAGCTTGGCCATGGCGGCCTCCGTGCCGTACGGGCGCCCCTGGTCGGCGAGCCAGGCGGCCCGGTAGACCATCCAGCGGGCGGCCTGGAACTCCGTACCGATGTCGGCGATCTTGTGGGAGACCGCCTGGAAGGCGGACAGCGGGCGGCCGAACTGGTGGCGTTCCGTGGCGTGTTTGACGGCCAGTGAGAGCGCCGCCTTCGCCAGCGACAGACCCAGCGCGGCGACGCTGATCCGGCCCTTGTCGAGGACGTTGAGGAACTGGCGCAGCCCGTTGCCCTCCTCACCGATCAGATGGTCGTCGGAGATCCAGCAGTCCTCGAAGACCAGTTCCCGGGTGTCCATGGCGTGCCAGCCGAGCTTCTTCAGCTTGGCGCCGCAGCTGTAACCCGGCGTGCCGGTCGGGACGTAGAAGGTGGCGAACCGTTTCCGTCCGTCGTCGTTCTTGCCGGTCGTGGCCAGCAGGGTGACGCCCTGGCTGATGTCGGTGCCGGCGTTGGTGATGAACATCTTGGTGCCGTTGATCACCCAACCGCCGTCGGCCCGGCGGGCCGTGGTGGTGATGCCGGCCGCGTCGGACCCGGCGCCGGGCTCGGTCAGACCGAACGCCCCGATGGCCTCGCCCTTGGCGAGCGGCGCGAGCCAGCGCTGCTTCTGTTCCTCGGTGCCGTACGTCAGGAGCGGCAGGGTGGCGATGGTCGAGTGCGCGTTCCAGGAGGAGGCGACCGACTGGTCGGCGGCGCCCAGTTCCTCCATGACCGCGACGTAGGAGACCGTGTCTGAGCCTGCGCCGCCGTACTCCTCGGGCACGAGCATGCCCATCAGGCCGAGTTCGCCGAGCTTGGTGAAGATCTTGGTCGGGAAGGTCTCGGTCTCGGACCACTCCGCGGCGTTCGGCGCGATCTCCTTCGCCGCGAACTCGCGGACCATGTCCTGGAGATCGCGGGTCTCCTCCGGCAGGTCGAAATCCATGTCACAGTCCCTTCGGAGTGAGCAGCACCTTGAGGTGCCGGGCCCGGTCGGCGGCCAGGTCCGCGAAGACCTCGGCCCCGTCCGCGAGCGGGAAACGTCCGGTGACCAGAGCGGAGGCGTCCAGGCGCCCGGTGCTCATCAGGTCGATCACACGGGGGATGTCGAAGTTGTAGCCGAGCGTGCCGACCACCGAGCGTTCGTAGAAGACGAGTTGGCCCATGTCGAACTCGACGTCGCCGTGCCCGACACCGGCGAGTACGACGCGTCCGCCGCGCCGGACCGTGCTGACCGCCTGTCCGGCGAGCGCGGGTACGCCGGTCGCGTCGATGACGACGTCCGGGCCGATGCGGCCCGTCTTGAGGAACACCTCACGGCGTACGTCCGTCTCGCGCGGGTCGAAGGCCTCGGTGACGCCCAGTTTGAGCAGCAACTCGCGGCGCCCCGCGAGGGGTTCGCTCACGTAGAGGCCGGCGGCGCCGGCGATGCGGGCCGCGAGGACCACTGCTACGCCGATCGGGCCGCCGCCGACGACCAGGACGTTGTCGCCCGGCCGGACTCCGGCGCGGGTGACGGCGTGCAGGCCCACGGCGAGCGGTTCGGCCACGGCCGCCATCTCGTCGCTGACGTTGTCGGGGAGGCGGGTCAGGCCGGCGATCGGCACGGTGACGCGGTCGGCGAAGGCGCCGGGGGAGGCGAGGCCGACGGAGCCGCTCTTGGGGCAGATGTGGTACTCGCCGCGCGCGCACCAGAAGCAGACACCGCAGTGCCAGACGGGGTCTGCGGTCACCCGGTCGCCGATCTTGATCCCGGGTATCTCCGTGCCCAACGCGAGGACTGTGCCGCTGAGTTCGTGGCCCAGGGCGAGGGGTGGGGCCTTGCCGGTGAGGGGGTGGGGGCTGGGGCGGATCATGTGGGGGCCCTCTAGGAACTCGTGCAGGTCTGTGCCGCAGATTCCGGACCAGGTGACGTCCACGATGGCCTCGTGGGGGGCGGGGGCGGGTGGGTCCGGGACCTCCTCCAGCCGTAGGTCTCGTGCGGCGTGCCAGCGCAGTGCCTGCATGGTCCGCCCTCCTTTCGGTTCGTGGTGATCGGCTTTGTGTGTGCGTGCGGGCCGGTGGGGGCTGGTCGCGCAGTTCCCCGCGCCCCTGGGCAAGGCGGCCCCTACGGGGCGCCTTGCCCAGGGCCCTCGAAGCGGGCCTTGCCGGGCCCCTCGGACAGGAACGACTCGATGCCTGTCGTTGCGTCTCTTGTTCCGAAGACGCCTGTGAACAGGGAGCGTTCTAGGGCCAGGCCTGTTGACAGGGACGTGTCGGTGCCGTGGTTGACGGCCTCCTTGATGGCTTCCAGTGCTGCCGCCGGGCCCTGGGCCAGCTTGCGGGCGTAGTGGAAGGCGGCCGTGTGGACCTCGGCCGCCGGGACCACCTCGTCCACGAGGCCCAGGCTCAGGGCCTCGGCCGCGTCCACCCGGCGGCCGGTCATCAGGAGGTTCTTGGCGCGGGACGGGCCGATCAGGCGGGTCAGGCGCTGGGTGCCGCCCGAGCCCGGGATGATCCCGAGCTGTACTTCCGGCTGGCCGAGGAGGGCGTCGTCCGCCGCGACCCGGTAGTCGGCGGCGAGGGCCAGTTCGAGGCCGCCGCCGAGCGCGTACCCGGTGATCGCCGCGACGACCGGCATGGGCAGCTGGGCCACCTCGTCGAAGGTGCGCTGAAGGGCCCGGTTCCAGCCCCGTACCTCGTCGATGTCCATCGCGGCGAGCGCCTTGACGTCCGCCCCGGCGGCGAACAGCCGCTCGCCGCCGTAGAGGACGACGGCCCGTACATGGGGCGAGTCGGCCAGCTGGCGCACGCGCGCGGCGAGTTCGTCGCGCTGGAGGGTGTCGAAGGCGTTCATCGGCGGGTGGTCGAGGCGGACCGTGACAACGGGTCCGTCGGTGTCGAGACGGATGCGCGGCACCAAAGCCTCCTCATCGAGGTCGTCATGGTCGTCGTGGTCATCGAGTTCAGCTGGGGAAACGACTCGAACTCATCGGTGCGCAGATGGTTGTCGATGCGTTCACGTCGTCGTACAGTTCGGCAACAAGTTTTATAGACCAAGAGGTACACTAAATCATGGGAGCGGGCAACCAACCGGCCGGAACCCGCCTTTCCGACACAGAGCGAGAGAGACCCGTGCACAATTTCGCGAGCATCCTCGATTACCACCTGACCCAGCGGCCCGAAGCCGTGGCCGTCACACAGGAGGACCGCAGCCTGACGGTGCGCGAGCTCCATGACCGGGTCAACCGGCTGGCCGCGGGCCTGACGGAACTGGGCGTCCGGCGCGGCGACGTCGTCGGACTGCTCCTCTACAACCGGCCGGAGTTCCTGGAACTGGTGTACGCCGCCAACCGGATCGGGGCGGTCTTTCTCCCGTTGAACTACCGGCTGTCCGAGGAGGAATGGGCGTACATTCTCGGTCACTCCCAGGCAAAGGCGATCATCACCGAACCGGAGTTCGTCCGGGCGGCCGACCGCATCGCCGGGAAACTGTCCGATCTGGAGCACCGCATCCTGGTGGACGGTGAGCCGGAGTCCGACGAATGGACCGGTTACGAGGCGCTGCTGGCCCGGCACGAGGGCGCCCGTGTCGATCCCGTCGAGGTCGGCCCGGACGATCTCCAGCGGCTGATGTACACCTCGGGCACCACCTCACGCCCCAAGGGCGTGCGCATCACGTACGGCAACCTGCACGCGAAGAACATCTCCCAGATCGTCCACTTCGGCCTCACCGCGGCGGACACCACGCTCGTGGCCGGGCCGCTCTACCACGTCGGCGGTCTGGACATGCCGGCCCTCGCGGTGCTGTACGCGGGCGGCGGTGTGGTCCTCCAGCGGAAGTTCGACGCGCCGGGCGTGCTGCGGGCGATCCAGGAGCACCGGGTCACCAACGCCTGGCTGGCGCCGGTCATGGTCAACGCCGTCCTGGAGGTCCCGGACCGGGAGTCGTACGACACGACCTCTATGCGCTTCATCGTGGGCGGCGGCGAGAAGACCCCCGAGCCCGTGCTGCGGCGGATCATGAACGCGTTCCCGAACGCCTGGTTCGCCGATGCCTACGGGTTGACCGAGACGGTCTCGGGCGACACCTTCCTCGACCGTGAGCACGCGCTGTCCAAGCTGGGCTCGGTCGGCCGGCCCGTGCCGCACACCCGGATCCGGATCGTCGACGACACCGACAAGGAAGCCCCGGTGGGCGAACTCGGCGAGATCACGCTGCGCGGACCGAAGGTCTTCGCGGGCTACTGGCGCGACGAGAAGGCGACAGCCGCGGCCCTGCGGGACGGCTGGTTCCACACCGGCGACATCGGGCACGTCGACGAGGAGGGCTTCCTCTACATCGACGACCGCAAGAAGGACATGATCGTCTCCGGTGGCGAGAACATCGCCACACCTGAGGTGGAACGGGTGCTGTACGAGCACCCCGCCGTCCTCGAAGCGGCGGTCGTCGGGCTGACCCATCCGCGCTGGGGCGAGGTCCCGCGTGCCTTCGTGGTGTTCCGACCGGGGGCGGAAGCCGGTGCGGAGGAGCTGCGGGAGTTCTGTCAGGAGCGCCTGGCGAAGTTCAAGGTGCCGGCCCGGTTCGACATCGTCGACGAACTCCCCCGTACACCCTCGGGCAAGGTCCTCAAGCGGACCCTGCGCGACATCCCCGCGGAGAGCTGACCATGGCCGATGTGAACACCGACCTGCGGCTGGACGGCCGTACCGCCTGGGTGACCGGCGCCGGGAAGGGCCTCGGGCGGGCCATCGCGATCGCTCTGGCGCAGGCCGGGGCGAACGTCGCGGTGACCGCCCGTACGACGGCGGACCTCGACAGCCTCGAAGCGGAACTGGCCGAGTACGGCGGCAAGGCACTGGTGCTGCCCGGCTCGGTCGCCGACTCCGCCGCCGTACGGGGCATGGTGGAGGGTGTCGTCGAGTGGACGGGCCGGCTGGACGCGGTGGTCAACTGCGCCGGGGTCAGTCCGCACTTCAGCCGGAGCGAGTGGGTCACCGACGAGGACTGGTCGCGGGTTCTCGCCATCAATCTCCAGGGGACCTTCTACTGCTGTCGCGAGGCCGGGCGGGTCATGCTGGAGCAGGGGGCCGGGTCGATCGTGAACATCTCGTCGGTGCATGCGAGTACGGGGTTCGAGCGGATCGCGGCGTATGCCGCCAGCAAGGGTGGGGTCGAGGCGCTCACCAAGTCGTTGGCTGTGGAGTGGGCGGATCGGGGGGTGCGGGTGAATGCGCTTGCGCCCGGTTACTTCCGTACGGATCTCAGTGCTGGGTTGTTGGACAGTCGGTGGGGTGAGCGGATTGTCCGGGGGACGCCTCTGGGGCGGGTGGGGTCCGTCGAGGAGCTTGGGGGTGCGGCGGTGTTTCTTGCGTCGGATGCTTCTCGGTTTGTTACGGGGACAACCGTGACTGTGGATGGGGGATGGACTGCCTGGTAGGTAGGGGCAGGGAGCTGCGCGGCTTGGTGGTTCTTTGGCCTCAGGCCGGTGGGGGCTGGTCGCGCAGTTCCCCGCGCCCCTAAAGGCAGGCCGGCGGGGCTTGTCGCGCCCACGCGGCGGAGCCGCATACCGATACAGCCCCGCGCCCCTAAAAAACGGGGCGCGTCTCCCTCGGGCCTACCCGAAGAGGTCCTCCGAGACTGCTTTTACCGTGTTCACCACCAGGGGGGCCACCAGCTCCAGGGACGAACTACCGTCTCCTACCACCGAGATCGCGCCGATCGGGCCCTCGGGGCCTCGTAGGGCCAGGCCTACGCAGCCCAGGTCCGGGAAGCACTCGCCTCGGTCGATGGCCAGGCCGTTGCGGCGGCGTACCGCGCGGAGTTCGTGGTGGAGGTGGTCCAGGTGGCCGATGCTGTGTTCGGTGCGGCGCTCGATGAGCTGGGCGTAGCGGGCGTCGATCTCCTCCGGGCTCAGCCAGGCGAGCATGGCCTTGCCGAGGCCGGTGCAGTGGGCGATGGCCCGACCGCCGACCTTGGACGGGATGTCGACCGCGGCCCGGCCGCCGACCTTGTCCAGGTAGTAGATCTCCGGGCCGTCGAGCACGGCGAGGTGAACGACCATGCGCGTACGGACGGCCAGGTCCAGGAGGTGCGGCGCGGCGGCCGAGCGCAGTGCGCTGTGGCCGATCTCCCGGCCGCCGAGGCCCAGCGCCCGCTGTCCCAGCGTGTAGCCGGCCACCGTGTGGCGCAGCCAGTCCAGGCGGACCAGCTGGTCGAGTATCCGGTGGGTGGTCGAGCGCGGGAGATGGGTTCGGCGGGAGACCGTCTCCAGGGTCAGATGGGTCTGTGGACGTTCGAAAAGGTCCATGATCAGCGTGACGCGCTCCATCATCGACGGAGGCAGTACCTGCCCGACGACCTCGGAGGATCGCGAGTCCAGGCGAAGGGCAGACGTCATCGTCGGTGCCTCTCTGCTCAAACCGAAATCAATTCTAGTTCGGCGGCTTCGGCGTCAAGGTACCAACGCCTCGGTCCGCAGAGAAAGAGTCGTGCACCGATTTATTGGGGCGGTCGGTCTAATCTATGGGCGGGCAAAAAAATTGCCGCTCCCCGGAAGGTTTCTTCCGGGGAGCGGCACGTTCGGTCGGTGTCAGCCCTGAGTGGTCAGGTCCAGGGCGATGTCCACGATCATGTCCTCCTGGCCACCGACCAGTCCGCGCCTGCCGACCTCCTGGAGGATCGTGCGGGCGTCGAGGCCGTAGCGCTCCGCCGCCGCCTCCGCGTGGCGGAGGAAGCTGGAGTAGGCGCCCGCGTAGCCGAGGGTCAGGGTTTCGCGGTCGACGCGGACCGGGCGGTCCTGGAGCGGGCGGACCAGGTCCTCGGCGGCGTCCTGGAGGGCGAAGAGGTCGCAGTCGTGCTTCCAGCCCTGGAGGTTGGCCACGGCGACGAACGGCTCGATCGGGCAGTTGCCCGCGCCGGCGCCCTGTCCCGCGAGCGACGCGTCGACCCGGGTCACCCCCTCCTCCACCGCGACCACCGAGTTGGCGACCGAGAGGGAGAGGTTCTCGTGGGCGTGGATGCCGATCTGGGTCTCCGGGTCGAGGACGTCCCGGTAGGCGCGGATGCGGTCGCGCACCCCGTCCATGGTGAGCCGGCCGCCGGAGTCGGTGACGTAGACGCAGTGCGCGCCGTAGGACTCCATCAGCTTCGCCTGTCCGGCGAGGACCTCCGGGGTCGCCATGTGGGCCATCATCAGGAACCCGGAGACGTCCATGCCGAGTTCGCGGGCCGTGGTGATGTGCTGGGCCGCGACGTCCGCCTCCGTGCAGTGCGTGGCGATGCGCACCGAGCGGACCCCCATGGCGTAGGCCCGCTTGAGTTCGACGATCGTGCCGATGCCGGGCAGGAGGAGGGAGGTGAGGGTGGCGCGCTCGATGGCGTCCGCCGCCGCCTCGATCCACTCCCAGTCGGTGTTGCTGCCCGGCCCGTAGTTGAGGCTGCCGCCGGCCAGGCCGTCACCGTGGGCGACCTCGATCGCGTCCACGCCCGCCTGGTCGAGGGCCCTGGAGATCTTGCCCACGAACTCGGGGGTGATCCGGTGCCGGATGGCGTGCATCCCGTCCCGGAGGGTGACGTCCTGGACGTAGAGCCTGGGGTTGGCGGTCACTTGGTCACCTCGGAGGAGAATCGCTGGGCGATGCGCTCGGCGACGCGCAGGGCGGCCGAGGTCATGATGTCGAGGTTGCCGGCGTAGGCGGGCAGGTAGTGGGCGGCGCCCTCCACTTCGAGGAAGACCGAGACCTTCGTGGTCGCCTCGGAGCGGTCGCCGGTGAAGAGGGTGTGCACCGGGTCCTCGTCGGGGACCGGCGTGAACTGGACCTGCTGCTTCAGGCGGTAGCCGGGTACGTACTCGGCGACCGCCGCGACCATCTCCTCGACGGAGGCGCGGATCGCTTCGTGGTCGGCGTCGCCGATCAGGCAGTACACCGTGTCCCGCATGATCAGCGGCGGTTCGGCCGGGTTGAGGACGATGATCGCCTTGCCGCGCCGGGCGCCGCCCACCTTCTCGATCGCCCCGGACGTCGTCTCGGTGAACTCGTCGATGTTGGCCCGGGTGCCGGGCCCCGCCGACTTCGAGGCGATCGACGCGACGATCTCGGCGTAGGGCACGGGCGTGATCCGGCTGACCGCGTGGACGATCGGGATCGTGGCCTGGCCGCCGCAGGTGACCATGTTCAGGTTGTCGACAGCGTTGTCGGCGGCGTTCAGGTGCTCGTCCAGGTTCACCGTCGGTACGACGTACGGGCCGATGGCCGCCGGGGTGAGGTCGACGAGGCGTTTGCCGTACGGGGCGAGCTTCTTGGCGTTCTCGACGTGGGCCTTCGCCGACGTGGCGTCGAAGACGATGTCGATCTCGTCGAAGCCGTCCATGGCGATGAGTCCGTCCACGCCCTTGTGCGTGGTCGGGACCTTCAGCCGGGCGGCGCGCGCCAGCCCGTCCGAGTCCGGGTCGATGCCCACCATCGCGGCCATCTCCAGAGTGTCGGACAGGCGCAGCACCTTGATCATCAGGTCGGTGCCGATGTTGCCGGAGCCGATAACGGCCACCTTGGTCTTGGTCATCCGTGCTCCTTGGGTTCCCTGCGTTCCTTGCTGGAGAAGGTCGCTGTCACTGTGCCCAGGCCCGACATCTCGGCCCGGACGGTGGTGCCTGGCGGGGTGGGGACGAGCGGGCCCAGAGCGCCCGAGAGGACGACCTGGCCGGCGCGCAGGGGATCGCCGAACTCCCGGGCGGTGCGGGCGAGCCAGAGGAGTGCCGCCAGGGGGTCGCCCAGGCAGGCGGCGCCGGTGCCCTCGGACGCAAGGACGCCGTCGGCGTACAACCGCATGGTCACGTCCCGGGGTTCGAACTCCTTCAGGGTGATCTGTTCGTCCCCGAGGACGAACAGGCCGCTCGACGCGTTGTCGGCGATCGTGTCCGTGATCGCGATGTCCCAGTCGGCGACCCGGCTGTCCACGATCTCCAGGGCGGCCACGGCATGTCCGACCGCCGCGCGGACCCGCTCGATGTCGAGGTCGTCGTCGTCCAGGTCGGCGGCGAGCACGAACGCGATCTCCGCCTCGACCCTGGGCTGCAGCAGGCGCCCGCTGGGTACCTCGGGCAGCGCGGAGACGTCCATGTCGGCGAGGAGGACGCCGAAGTCGGGGCGGTCCACGCCTACTTGGCGTTGGACCGACTCCGAGGTGAGGCCTATCTTGCGGCCTACCACGCGTGCGCCAGCGGTCAGGCGGTCGGCGATGACGTGTTGCTGGACGGCGTAGGCGAGGGCTATGTCGGTGCTGCCCAGGAGGTCCCGTACGGGGGCACAGGGTTTTCCGGCGTGGGCCGCGTTGGTCAGTCGCGCGGCTGCCTCGGCGACGGGCGTCGGTTTCCCGGTGTCTGTCATTCGTGTCCTCAACTTGTGCGGTGCGCTCCGCTGGGGCGGCGGTTCTTCGGGTGCGGGCCGGTGGGGGCTTGTCGCGCAGTTCCCCGCGCCCCTAAAGGCGTGCCCCCTGTTCGTCAGAACCGTTCGGATACCCAGCCTGAGTGGGCTCGGTGTACCGCAGGTGCAGGGGTTCCGCTCAGCGGGACTGGGGGGTCTCGGTGAGCGGAATGGCTGAACAGCGGCGGCGTGACGGCTCGTTACCGTCAGCGGCTAGCTGCTGAACGGCTGGAGGAGAGGTCCATGGTGAGCATCAACGAAGATGTCTACGACGTGGTCGTCGTAGGGTCCGGCGGAGGTCTGGTCGGGGCGTATGCGGCGGCTTCGCGCGGGCTGCGCACACTCGTCATCGAGAAGACCGACCGGGTGGGCGGTACCACCGCCTACTCCGGCGCCGGGCTCTGGTTCCCGGGCTCCGCGCCGCTGGACCGGGCCGGCGTCGAGAACGATGTGGAGAAGTCCCGGACGTATCTGCGCACTGTCGTCGATGACAGTTCCCGCGAGCGGCTCCAGGACGCCTATCTGCGGGCCGGCGCACAGGTGATCGACGAGTTGGAGCAGAATCCGCGGTTCGGGTCCTTCGTGCACGGGCCCGTGCCGGAGTACTACGCGGCGGCCCCCGGCGCCTCCCCCGCGGGACACACCATCTTCCCGGCGGAGGTTCCCGCCGCCGAGCTCGGCGAGTACGCCCGGCTGGTGCGCGAGCCCCTCCCGATGGAACGATGGGGGCGTGACCAGGGCCCGGTGCTCAACGGTGGCCGTGCGCTCATCGGCAGGACGCTGGCCGCGTTCCTGGAGACCGGGCACGGCACGCTCCGGCTCAACACCGCGCTGGAGAGCCTCGTCGTCGAGGACGGCAGGGTCGTGGGCGTGGACGCCGTCAGCGAGGGTGAGCGCGTCCGGATCCGCGCCACGCGGGGCGTGATCCTCGCCGCCGGCGGTTTCGAACGCGACCCCGAACTGCGCGCGAAGCACCAGCCGCCGCTCACCGGCGAGTGGTCCAACGGCGCCCCGGAGAACACCGGCGACGCCCTGCTGGCGGGGATGGCGGTCGGTGCCGCCACCGAACTGCTCGACCAGGCCTGGTGCATACCGGGTCTTGTGTGGCCGGACGGACTTCCGCTCTTCCACACGGGAACCCGGGGCGGGATCTGGGTCAACGCCGCCGGCGAACGCTTCATGAACGAGAACCTTCCCTATGACCAGGCCGGGCGCGAGATACTCCGTCTGCACCGGACCACGGGTGTCTCGCACATCCCCGCCCACTGGGTGTTCGACCAGCGGCAGCTCGACCGGGACGGCTTCGGCGGCCCGGCCGACCAGCCCGTCAGCTCCGAGTGGTTCGAGTCGGGTGCGTTGAAGAAGGCCGACACCCTTGAGGAGCTGGCCAAGCTGATCGACGTACCGATCGAGGCGCTGCGGAAGACCATCGAGGAGTTCAACACCTACGCGCCCACCGGAGTCGACGAGCGGTTCCATCGCGGTGAGACGCCCTGGGACCAGATCGCCAACTACGTGCTGGGCTTCCCCGCCCATCCCGAGCTGAGTTTCCCGGCGCCGCCCACGACCGAGTGGCCGAACGCGCTGCTGCCGCCGCTCGACACCCCGCCGTACTACGTCGCGACCATTCTTCCGGCCGACATCGGGACCAAGGGCGGTCTCAAGACCGACGAGAACGCGCGGGTGCTGCGGCCTGACGGCACCTCGATCGACGGGCTCTACGCGAGCGGGAACACCATGGCCGCGATGTCCGGAAACGTGTACCCGGGTGCGGGGACCCCGATCGGTTCGAGTGTCGCCTTCTCGTACCTGGCGGTACTGGACATCGCCGGCGCGAAGGACTGATCTCACGGCTGTGCCCGGGACACCTGTCGTGTCCCGGGCACTGCTGTACGTCCGTTCAGGGCGCGGCGATCAGCCGTGCGGCCAGGTGCAGGTCCGCCTCCGCCTGTTCGGTGGTGATCTCCTCGGTCAGCATGGCCACGAACAGGCCCCACCAGCTGTAGACCAGCAGCCGCACCCTGCTGCGCGCGGTCTCCTTGTCGCAGCGGCCGCCGAGGAGGCGCAGGAGCCGTTGTCCCAGGGCCCTCTCCACGATGTCGAACCGGGTCGGGACGACGCTCGCGTACTCGGTGAACGACGACAGCGCCACGGCCGAGGCGAGGAGCGGGCTGGCCACCAGTTTTCCGCTCAGCTCGATGAGTGTCTCGGCCACCTCGGCCGCCGGATCGGCCCCGTCGGCGGCGGGACAGCCGGCGTCACGGCCCCCGAGGAACTGGTCGATGTGCCATTCAAGGACGGACAGGAACAGGTAGGGCTTGGACGGGAAGTAGCGGTACAGCGTGCCGATCGCGACGCCCGCCTCCTTGGCCACGTCGTGCATCTGCACCCGGGCGAGGCCCTCGCGCGCGCCGAGGTCGGAGGCGGCGTGCAGGATGCGGACCTGACGGGCGGCCTGGCGGTTCGACATCGGAGCGGCGGGCTGCCGTACCTCTGCGGGTCTTGCCACGTCGTCGCCCCCTCATGCGGTGTCGTCGAGTCGCCGCCCCGCGTTGCCCCTCAGGAGGTCTCGGGGCGGGTCAGGAAGGCCAGGACCGCGCTCTCCCAGGCCGCCTTCTGTTCGATCATCGCCCAGTGCCCGCAGTCCGGGAGGACGTGCAGTTCGGCCTTGGGGATGGTGCGCATCGGCAGCAGCGCGTTCTCCAGCGGGGTGACCCGGTCGTCGCGGCCCCAGGTCAGCAGCGTGGGCGCGGTGATCTTGTGGAGGGCGGCCCAGATGGGCTGGTCGGAGTGGGCCTGGGCGGCCATGATCGCGGCCATCGCCTGCCGGCCGTAGATCCGGCGGGACGCCTCCAGCGTCGCCGGGTCGGTGGCGCTCACCCAGCGCTCCTCGATCAGTTCGTCGGTGAGCAGGGCCGGGTCGTGGACCATCGAGCGCAGCCACTGGACGAGGTTCTCCCGGGTGGGGTTCTCAGCGAACTCCATCAACAGGTTCAGGCCCTCGCTGGGCGCCGGGGACAGGATGTTGCGGCCGACCCCGCCGATGGTGACGACCCGGCGGAACAGGTCCTTGTGGGCGACGGCGAGCCCCACGGCGACGAATCCGCCCATGGAGTTCCCGACGACGTCGACCTTGTCGAGCCCGAGGCCGTCGAGGAAGCGCAGTACGGCCTTGGGGGCCGCCGCCATCGGGTTCTCGTCGGTCGGGTCGCTCACGCCGAAGCCGGGGAACTCCAGGGCGAGGGTGCGGAAGTGCTTCGCGAACACGGGCAGGTTGCCCCGGTAGTTGCGCCAGCCGGTCACACCGGGCCCCGACCCGTGCAGCAGGAGCAGCGGCGGTCCGTCGCCCGCCTCGTGGTAGCGCAACACGCCCTCGTCCGTGGGGAGTTCGCGCAGGGTGTCCTCGTACGTCAGAGAGGTGAGTGTCATGACAGCACCGTGGCATCGGGACGGCGGCCCTCGCCGGTGGGCTCCCGATCAGTGGGACGGTCCCGGCGGGGAGCGGCGCGGGCTGTCTAGCGTCGTGGATGTAGCGATGCCGGGGGCTCTCGGGCCGCCCGGACCTGACCAATGCGAAGCAATGTGAGGGGAGGACCTGATGGGTGTTCGCTCACTCGGGTACCTGCGTCTTGAGTCCAACGACATCGACAAGTGGAAGGCCTTCGGGGGCGACTTCCTCGGTCTGATGCCCGTCGAGGGCGCCGATCCCGAGTCGCTCCACTTCCGGATGGACGACTATCCGGCCCGGATCGTGGTCTCTCCGGGGGCGCAGCCCGGGATGACGGCGCTGGGCTTCGAGGTCCTGGACGAGCGCGAACTGGCGGGCCTGGTCGCGGACGTCGAGAAGGCCGGGATCAAGGTGACGGCCGGCACCGAGGCGGAGGCCGCGGCGCGCAAGGTCACGGGCTTCGTCAAGTTCAACGACCCGGGCGGCAACCCGGTCGAGCTGTTCTACGGCACGACCCTCGACCATGTGCCGGTGCAGACCCCGCTGGTGTCGAAGTTCGTCACCGGCGACATGGGCTTCGGCCACGCCATCATCTCCGCCGAGGACGCGCGGACGACGTTCGAGTTCTATGTCAACGTCCTGGGCTTCATCGAGCGCAACACGATGCGCTCACCGGGCGGCACGACCTGGTTCATGGGCTGCAACCCCCGCCACCACACCCTCGGGGTGACGCCGATGCCGGGTCCGGGGCGGCTGCTGCACTTCATGGTGGAGGGGGCGACCCTGGACGACGTGGGGCGCGCGCTCGACCGGGCCGGGAAGTACGAGGTCCCGATGATGCACTCGCTCGGCAAGCACACCAACGACCACATGGTGTCGTTCTACGTCTGGTCGCCGGAGAACTACGCCGTCGAGTTCGGCTGGAACGGCCTGAAGGTGCCCGAGCCGGTGCCGGTGTACGAGATCACGGACGGCGCGTTCTGGGGCCACCACTTCACTCCGCCGCCGATGCCGCCGGCCGCCGGCTGAGCGGAAAAGCCCTGAGCCCCACGCCTCCTGGAATCCGTCCGGGGCGTGGGGCTCAGTCATGTCACTGCCGGGTCATGTCACCGCCGTCTCACTCGACGGTGATCGCCCGTTCCGGGCAGGCCCGTTCACCGTCATGGGCCGCCGCTTCGAGGCCTTCCGGGACCTCTCCGTCGAAGGGCAGCGCGTAGCCGTCGTCGTCGAGGCGGAAGAGTTCGGGTGCCGCCACCGCGCACCGCGCGTGTCCCGAGCAGGCCGATTTGTCGATGGTGATCTTCACGAACCACTCCTGTTCTACGGCTTGTCGGCCGACTTCTACGGCTTGTTGGTCGACCCGGCGTCCACGGTGAACTGCAGGCCGGTGACATACCTCGCCTCGTCCGACGCGAGGAACAGCACCGCGTTCGACACGTCCCGTGGTTCGACGTACGGGGCATGGGTGTTCATCGCGGCGAGGGCGAACATCGGTTCCCGCTCGGCGAGTTCCTCGATCGGTACGCCCACGGTGATGCCGGTGTCGCTGACGCCGGTGGGGTGGACGGTGTTCACCCGGATGCGGTGGGTGCCGAGTTCGTTGGAGAGGGCCTTCATCAGGCCGACCACCCCGTGCTTGGCGGCCACATAGTGGGCGTACGGCACGTGGCCGCGGATTCCGGCGGCCGAGCTGATCATGATGATCGAGCCGCCGGCGCCCGCCTCGATCATCCCCGGGAGTGCCGCCCGTGCCGTGTTCCAGGCGCCCTTGAGGTTGACGTCGACCACGACGTCCCACGCTTCCTCGGTCAGCTGCCAGGCGGAACCCGAGCTCATGACGCCCGCGTTGGCGACGACCACGTCGAGCCGCCCGAACTCCTCGTGGGCCGCGTCGACGGCGGCCCGCATCTCCGTGATCGAGCGGACGTCGGCCTGGACGGCGACGCACCGCCGGCCGGTCGCCCGCACCAACTCGGCGGTCTCCTCCAGCTGTTCCTTCGCCGCGAGCGAGTAGGGCAGCGCGTCGCTGATGTCCCGGCAGACGTCGGTGATGACGATGTCCGCGCCCTCCTCCGCCAGCCGCACGGCGTGGGAGCGCCCCTGCCCGCGTGCCGCCCCTGTGATGAGCGCGACCTTGTTCTCAACTCGCCCCATGGCAGCCTCAGTTCTTCGAATGGTCGGTCGGGCCGGTCGGACCGAGGAGGTCCTCGGCGGCCTCGTGCAGTGCGCTCAGCCGTCGCTGGAGGAGTTCGCGCTCGGCCTCGTCGCCGGCACCGAGTTCGGCGAGGCGTACGTCCGTGTCGGTGATCTCCGTGAGGAGCCTGCCGTGGGCCTCCTCGCGGGTGAGCAGATCGAGGTCGGTCCAGTCGGAGCGCTCGGACTCCGGGCGCCTGCTCATGCGGGGAGGTTGTACAGGCGGCGGGTGTTCAGCTCCACGATCTTGTGCACCTCGTCGTCCGGTACGTCGGCGAGTACCTCGGCGGCATAGGCGCGGCTCTTGGGCCAGTACGAGTCGGAGTGCGGGTAGTCGCACTCCCAGGTGATCTTGTCGATGCCGACGTGGTGGCGGACCTCGACGCCGAAGCGGTCGTCGATGAAGCAGCCGTGGAAGTGCTTGTGGAACAGCTCGGAGGGCCGCACGCTCTGGTTGACGTTCTGGTAGAAGCGGTGCCGCTCCCAGGTGCCGTCGGCGCGCTCCAGCAGATACGGGATCCAGCCGATGCCGCCCTCGGACAGCCCGATCTTCAGCTTGGGGTGCTTGTGGAGCACCGGGGAGAAGAGCAGGTCGGCGGTGGCGTACATGGCGTTGGTGCCGAACAGCGTGATCGTCACCGCGAACGGGGCTTCCTCGGCGGTCTTCGGCGGCTTGCCCGAGGTGCCGAAGTGCAGGCACAGGGGCATGTCGGTCTCCTCGGCCGCGGAGAACATCGGGTCCCAGTAGTCCGTGTGGAAGGAGGGCAGGCCGCGCGGGGCGGGGTTCTCCGGGAAGGAGATCGCCTTCGCGCCCTTCGCAGCGGTGCGGTGGATCTCGGCGACGCAGAGATCGACGTCCCACATCGGCATGATGACCAGCGGGATCAGCCGGCCGGGCGCGGTGGCGCACCACTCGTCGAGGACGAAGTCGTTCCACGCCTGGACGCACAGCAGCGCGAGTTCACGGTCCTTGCCGTCCAGGAAGACATGGCCGGAGAAGCCCGGGAACGAGGGGAAGCACAGCGCCCCCCAGACCCCGTCGAGGTCCATGTCGCGGATGCGGGCCTTCGGGTCGTAGCAGCCGGGGATCATCTCGTCGTAGCGCGTCGGTTCGAGGCCGAACTCCTCGGGGCTCTTGCCCGCGACCGCGTTGAGGCCGATGTAGGGATACACCCGGTCCTCGTAGACCCACACCTCGGCGGGCGACTGGCCCTCCCCGCGCGGCTGTTCGACGCTGCGCGGGCCCGCTTCCCGGTACTTGGCGGGCAGGCGGTCGGTCCACAGTCGTGGGGGCTCGATCAGGTGATCGTCGGTCGACAGCAACTTCATCCATGGCTGCAACGGCATCCTTGCGCTCCCTCGGTCTCGGAGACTCTCCAGCATCGGCACATTGCGTGTACTGATCGGGTCCCACTCAGTGGAAGAAGGTGATGAAACCCCTAGCTTCTCTCGGATCATGGAGGTGAGCCAGATCCATCCATCGAGATTCAGGCTACTCTTTTATCCGACGGAAGGAGACCCCATGGGTCGAGTGCAGGACAAGGTCGTCTTCATCACCGGGGCGGCGCGCGGCCAGGGCCGGGCCCAGGCGATCCGGCTCGCCGCGGAGGGCGCCGACATCATCGCCGTGGACCTCTGCGAGGACATCGCCACCAACGGCTACGCGCTGGCCACCGAGTCCGATCTGGACGAGACGGTGCGTCAGGTCGAGAAGCTCGGGCGGCGCATCGTCGCCCGCAAGGCCGACGTACGCGATCCGGGGGCGCTCAAGGCGGCCGTGGCCGACGGGGTGGCCGAACTCGGGCGGCTCGACGCGGTGGTGGCCCAGGCCGGGATCTGCCCGCTGGGCCCGGGGCAGACCGCGCAGGCCTTCCTGGACGCGGTGACCGTCGACTTCAACGGGGTGGTGCACGCCGTCGACGCGGCGCTGCCGCATCTGCCCGACGGTGCCTCGATCGTGGCGACCGGGTCGATCGCCGGGCTGATCCCGGCGACCGTCGACAACCCGGCCAACGGCCCTGGAGGCCTGGGCTATTCGTTCGCGAAGCGCCAAGTGGCCGCGTTCGTCCATGACTTGGCGACGGTGCTGGCGTCTCGGCACATCCGGGTCAACGCGCTGCATCCGACGAACGTCAACACGGACATGCTCAACAGCGACCTGATGTACCGCTCGTTCCGCCCCGACCTGGAGAACCCGACCCGCGAGGACGCGCTGCCCAACTTCCCGGCGACGACCGGCTTCGGCATCCCCTTCGTCGAGCCCGAGGACATCGCCGACACCGTCCTCTTCCTCGTCTCCGACGAGTCCCGCTACGTCACCGGTATGCAGATGCGGGTCGACGCGGGCGGGTACGTCAAGCGGCGGCCCCAAATGCCCACCTTCTGACCGGAGTTCACGCGAACGAAGGTCAGGCGCCGCCCGTCATGTCGATGACCACCTTCCCGGTGGTCCGGCGTTCCGCGACGTCGGTCAGGGCGGCGGCCACGTCGGCGAGCGGGTGGACGCGGGAGACGAGCGGGCGCATCCCGTCGCGGACCATCGCGGCGAGCGCCCGGTCGCCGGCGGCCACCGCGTCCGGGGCGTACTGGCGGAGCATCCGGATCTCGAAGCCCCGTACGACCGCGTCCTTGAGCAGCACCAGGTTCAGCGGGATCCGGGGGATCTTCCCGTCGGCGTAGCCCACCGTGACGAACCGGCCGCCCCGCCGCAGTGCGCGCAGGGCGGCCTCGGCGTGATCGCCGCCGACCGGGTCGATCACCAAGTGGGCGCCGCCGTCGGTCAGTTCACGCAGCCGGGTCTTCAGGTCCTCGCGGATGTAGTCCACGCCCGCCACCGCACCGAGTTTGCGGGCGACCGTCAGCCGTTCCTGGCTCGATGCCGCAGCGACCACGCGCATCCCGAGCCGGGTCGCGACGTCGACGGCGGCGGAGCCGACCCCGCCCGCCGCTCCGAGGACCGCCACCCACTCCCCCGCCGCGCCCTGCCCCACGGTGGTCAGGGCGTGGTAGGCGGTCGCGTAGGTCACGTGGAACGCGGCGGCGTGCACCATGTCGAGCCCGTCGGGCACGGGCCGCAGCCCTGTCACCGGCACCACGACCTGCTCGGCGAAGGCGCCGGTGAGCACCGCCCCGGCCACGGGTGAGCCCACCGGAGGGCCGGTCACCCCTGGCCCCAGCGCGGCCACGACGCCGGCGAACTCGCTGCCGGGCGTGAAGGGCAGGGGCGCGGGGACCTGGTAGCGGTCGGCGACGAGCAGGACGTCGGGGAAGTTGACGGCCGCTGCGTGGACGTCGACCAGCACCTCCCCCGGGCCCGGTTCGAGGTCGTCGAGTTCGACGACGCCCAGGCCCGCTGGGGGCCCGTACTCCGTACAGCGTGCGGCTCTCATCGTGCCCTCTCGATCGTGGGCATCGCCGGGTCCCGGGGCAGGCCCAGTACCTGTTCGGCGATGGTGTTGCGCTGGATCTCGGCGGTGCCCGCGCCGATCGTGGAGGCCCGGGTGCGCAGGAAGCCCCACACCCAGCGGCCGCGCTGGACGGCGTGCGGATCGCGGCGGCCGAGGATGCCGTACGGGCCGAGCAACTCCACGGCGAACTCGTGCAGTTCCTGTTCGAAGGTCACGATGAACAGGCGTGACGTCGAGGACGCCGGCCCGGGCTCGCCCTTCGCCATGATGTCGGCGATGGTCCGCATCCCGGTCAGCCGCATGATCCGCACCCGGATCTCGAAGTCGGCGAGCCGGTCGCGCACCAGGGGGTCCGATGTCGCCCCGCGCTCGCGCGCCAGCTCGATCAGCTCGTCGAGGACACGCCGGTACAGCGCCGCCTGGTTCATCGCGCCGGCCGCGCGTTCATGACCGAGGCTGGTGCGTACGAGGGGCCAGCCGCCGTTCTCCGGGCCGATCCGGTCGGCCACCGGGACGCGTACGTCGTCGAAGAAGATCTCGCAGAAGTGGGCATCCCCGGTCAGGTCCCGCAGCGGGCGCACGCTCACACCGGGGGCCCTCGCGTCGATCAGCAGGTAACTGATGCCGTCCTGACGGGAGTCGGGCGGTCCGGTGCGGACGAGGGTGAAGAGGATGTCGGCGATGTCGGCCGAACTGTTCCACACCTTCTGCCCGTTGACGACGTACACGGCACCGGGGTCGTCGGGGCCGCCGCCCTCCCGGCGCGCGGTCGTCCGCAGTGCGGGCAGGTCCGAGCCTGCCTCCGGTTCCGAGTAGCCCTGTGCCCAGACGGAGTCGCCGCGCAGCATGGGGCGCAGAAAGCGCTCCTTCTGTTCGGGGGTGCCGTACTTGATGAGCGTCGGCGCGGCGATGCCGAGTCCGGTGCCGAGGGGGCCTGGCACCCGGGCTCGCGCGTACTCCTCCTGGTAGATCACCTGGCGGGCGAAGTCCAGTTCCATACCGCCGAATTCGCGCGGCCAGCTCGGGCCCGCGTACCCGGCGTCGAAGAGGGTGGCCAGCCACTTCTTCTGCCAAGTGAAGCGTTCGGCACGGTCCTTGGGGCGGCGACCGGGGTGATGTCCCGTCAGGAAGTCACGCAGTTCGGCGCGGAAGCGCGCGTCGGTCATCGCGGTGCCATACGGATCGCGCCGTCGAGGCGGACGGTCTGGCCGTTGAGGTACGGGTTCTCCAGCATCTCGACGGCGAGGCGCGCGTAGTCGTCCGGGTCGCCCAGGCGCTTGGGGTGCGGGACGGACGCGGCGAGTCCCTCGCGGATGTCCTCGCGGAGCCGGCCGAGCATCGGGGTGTCCATGACGCCGGGGGCGATCGTGTTCACGCGGATCTGCCAGCTGGCGAGATCGCGGGCGGCGACGAGGGTGATGCCGTGCACGCCGGCCTTGGAGGCGGTGTAGGAGGTCTGGCCGATCTGACCGTCGAACGCGGCGACCGACGCGGTCAGGACCACCGCGCCCCGGTCGCCGTCGACGACGTCGTTGCCGGAGAGACGGGCGGCGGCCAGGCGCAGCACGTTGTAGGTGCCGATCAGGTTGACCCGTACGACCTCGGCGAAGGTGTCGAGTTCGCCGGGGTTGCGGTCGCGGTCGATGATCCGGGTGCGGTCGCCGCCACGGCCCGCGCAGTGCACGACGAAGCGCAGCGGGCCGAGTTCGGCGGCGGTGTCGAGGGCGGCCGTGATCGCCGTCTCGTCGGTGACGTCGGCGCGGACGAAGCGGGCGGCGTCACCGAGGTCGGCGACCGCCTTGACGCCCTGTTCCTCGGAGATGTCGGCGAGGACGACCTTGCCGCCGCGCTCGATGATCCGGCGGGCGGTGGCCAGACCGAGGCCGGAGGCGCCCCCGGTGACCAGCGCCGACGATCCGTCGATGTTCACATCAAACTCCTTACAGGCCCAGGGACTTGCTGATGATGGTCTTGAGGACCTCGCTGGTGCCGCCGTAGATACGGGTCACCCTGGCGTCCGTGTAGAGCCGGGCGATCGGCGATTCGAGGATGTAGCCGTAGCCGCCGTGCAGTTGGAGGCAGCGGTCGACGACCCGGCCCTGTGTCTCGGTGCAGAACAGCTTGGTCCTGGCCGCGTCCACGGGACTCAGCTCACCGGCGACGAGCGCCGTGATCGCCGCGTCCAGCAGAGCCTGGGCCGCCGTCAACTCGGTGTCCAGGGCGGCGAGTTCGAACTTGGTGTTCTGGAAGTGGGCGACCGGTTTCCCGAAGACGGTCCGGTCGCGTACGTAGGTGACGGTCAGGTCGATCGCGGCGCGGGCCTGGGCGACGGCGCCGACCGCGATGGCCAGCCGTTCCTGGGCCAGGTTGCGGCCGAGGAGGGAGAAGGCGGCGCCTTCTTCGCCGAGCAGGTTGGCGACGGGGACGCGGACACCGTCGAATGACAGCTCCACGGTGTCCTGGACCTGGAGCCCGATCTTCTCCAGCTTGCGCCCGACGGTGAATCCGGGCATGCCCTTCTCCACCACCAGCAGGGACAGCCCGGCGCGCCGGTTGTCCGGGTCGGTGGCGGTACGGGCCACGACGATCACCAGGTCGGCGTGGTGACCGCCGGTGATGAAGGTCTTCGCTCCGCTGAGGACGTAGTGGTCGCCTTCGCGGACCGCCTTCGTCGTGACTCCGGCGAGGTCCGAGCCCGTGCCGGGTTCGCTCATCGCGACGGCGGCGTACAACTCGCCCGAGGCCAGCCCCGGGAACCAGCGGGCCCGCTGCTCGGCGTTGGCCAGTCCCGTGAAGTACGGGACGACGACGTCGAGATGGGTGCGCAGGCCGCCCAGGGTCACGCCGGCGCGGGCGCACTCCTCCTGGATGACGACGTTGAAGCGGTAGTCGTCCTGACCGCCCCCGCCGTACTCCTCGGGGATCGCCGTGCCGATGATGCCGAGCTTGCCCAGTGCGGTGAACAGATCACGGGGGACGA
Source organism: Streptomyces sp. NPDC002156 (assembly GCF_053593675.1). Classification (NCBI taxonomy): domain Bacteria; kingdom Bacillati; phylum Actinomycetota; class Actinomycetes; order Kitasatosporales; family Streptomycetaceae; genus Streptomyces; species Streptomyces sp. NPDC002156. The sequence continues at coordinate 41,916 of NZ_JBSFDA010000064.1, forward strand.
GGCCGGCGCGGCGCCAGTCCTCGTACACCGGGAGCACTTCGCGGGCGAGGAAGTCACGGACCAGGAGACGGAAGTCCTCGTGATCCTGTTCGAACAGGGTCCGACGCATCGAAGCTCCTTCGGTGGACCCTATTGAGTATACGTAATTACCTTCCTCGGTCTAGAGGTTCTTGCCGTAGGCAGGGGAAGTGTCAGTGCCACCAGGGAATGAGTGCATCCAAATGGCGTCCCATGCGGTGGCGGGCGACTCCGGCGTCGCCCTGCACGATCGCGTCGAGGATGCGCTGGTGCACGTGCTGGACCTCGTCGGCCGCCGTGTCACCGGGCAGCGGGCGGTCATGGCCGGAGGCGTGCCGTCGGAACAGTTCGGTGATGATGGCGAGGAAGAGCGACAGCACCGGGTTGTCGGACAGGGCCGCCAGTTCGGAGTGGAACAGGTCGGCCTTGCGGAGGTCGTCGGCCGGGCCCTCGGTGGCCCACCGGACGGCCTTCGTGAGGCGCTCGACGACCTCGGTGTCGCCTGCGGCGTGCCGGGCGGTCACCCTGGCGATGATGCCGAGTTCGATCGCGTTGCGCACGATCCGCAGGTCGTCGGCGGTGACGCCCTGGTATTCGAGGAAGAGGGCCATCGTGTCGATGCTGGCCTGCGGTTCCGGCTCGGTGACGACCAGACCGCCGCCGGGGCCACGGCGCATCCGGGCGACCTGGTGGTACTCCAGGAGCCGGACAGCCTCCCGCAGGACGGCCCGGCTGATGCCGTAGCGGGCCAGCAGATCGGCCTCCGAGCCGAGCACCATGCCGACCTGCCAGCCCCGCGCGGCGATGTCGTCGTGGATCCGGGCGGCCACCACCTCGGCGAGCTTCGCCCGCGCTCCCTCGACCAGTTCGGGTTCGATCACCGTCCCCGCGATGCGCTGCCCTCGGCGCACCCGGTGCTTCTCGATCCAGGCGGCGACCGACTCCAGATGGGCGGTGAGTTCGGTCTGCGCACGGGCGCCGTCGTCGGCGATCACCGCTTCGACGACCGCGCGGTGGGCCCGGTGCGAGGTCTCCTTCGCCGTGTGCATCTCAGCCTTGGTGACCCGGCGGGAGGTGTGCGCGTACCGGGCGGTGAGGCGGGTGAGCACGTCGATGAACAGGTGCAGCACCGGGTTTCCCGACAGCTGGCCGAGCACCGGGTGCAGGGGGTCCTGCGAGTGGACCGACGGGTCGTCCCAGTGGGCGAGTTCGCTGTCGAGCGTGGCGCGGAGGGTGGCGATGCCCTCCTCGGTGATGCGGTCGGCGGCGAGGCCGGCGGCGATCGGTTCGAGGAGCTGGCGCGCCTGGAGCAGATCCGTGACGCTGGTGCCGACGTATTCCAGGTAGATCACCATGGCCCGGGTCGCCGGTCCCGCGTCGGGGGCGCAGACGATCAGGCCGCCGTTCGGGCCGCGCCGCATCCGGGCGACCTGGTGGTGCTCGACCAGCCGTACGGCCTCACGCAGCACCGCCCGGCTCACACCGAGGCGCTCACGCAGGTCGACTTCGGAGCCCAGGGACTCGCCGACGGGCCAGCCCTGGCGGATCACGGTCGCCTCGATGCGCTGCGCGGTCTGCGCGGCCAGCTTGCCGACCGGGACACCGGCCTCGCCGTCGGCGGGTTCGCGATCGACGGCAGTCGCCATGGGGCCAACTCCTCAGAGGGGGTATTGCGGATCCCCAGTCTATTCGCCGGTGGCGCGGGTCACGTGCGGGTCGGGCACCTGATGCCGAGATCGGGTCGGTGTTACCCGGTCTCACTCCTACTTGTTCCCGGTCTCTGGCGGGAGCGAGCAGGCACAGTTAGAGTACCCTCATTTCGAGATCGTGCGCATGACGACGACGTTAAGGAGCCGGCAGCGATGCGACTGGAGTCCACCCCCGAACTCGAGGCGTTCCGCAGGAAAGTACGGGCCTTCGTCGCGGAACACGCGCCCGGCGTCAAGACCCACTCCGGTGTACGGGCCCCCGAGCCCGCGCTGATGCCGGCGATCCGGGAGTGGACCGCGAAGCTGTACGGGGCGGGCTTCCTCGGCATCGACTGGCCCGCCGAGTACGGTGGCCGGCCCGACGCCCATCCCCTCGAACCGTTCGTCGTCGCCGAGGAGATCGCCCGCGCCCGCACCTGGCCGCCGGTCGGCGCGGCCTCGCTGGCCTCGGGCGCACTGCTGGTTTTCGGCACCGACGACCAGCGGGCGCGGTTTCTGCCGCGTATCCGGGCCTGCGTGGATGTGTGGTGCCAGCTGTTCAGCGAGCCCGAGGCGGGGAGTGATCTGGCCTCGCTGCGGACTCGGGCGCGGCTGGAAGGGGAGGGCGACGACGCGGTGTTCGTCGTCGACGGGCAGAAGGTGTGGACGACCAACGGACAGCACGCCGACATGGGGTACCTGCTCGCCCGTACCGACGGTGACGCGCCCAAGCACAAGGGGATCACCGCGTTCGCGCTGGACATGCGCAGTCCGGGGGTCGAGATCCGCCCGTTGCGCGAGATCACCGGGACCACCGACTTCAACGAGGTGTTCCTCGACGGGGTTCGGATTCCGGCCGCGAACGTCATCGGGCGGGTGAACGACGGCTGGCGGGTGGCGATGAGCAGCCTTGGGCGTGAGCGGTCGGGGGTGGCCGCGCGGGGCGCCGAGTTGTTCGCCGTACTGGATGATCTGGTGCGGCTTGCCGGGGGCTCGCTGGAGGACTCGGCGACCCGGCAGGCTGTCGGGGAGTTGGCTGCGCGGGTGCAGGTGAATGCGGCGATGATCTCGATGGCTCAGTCTCGGATGTTGCACGGGGCCGAGGAGCCTGCGGATGCGCTCCTCGGGAAGATCTTCTTCAGTGAGCTGAACCATGATCTGGCTGATTTTGGTGTGCGGTTGCAGGGGACTGAGGGGTTGCTCGTGGAGGGGGATGCGGGGGTTTTGGCGGGTGGGTGGTGGCAGGATGCGCATCTGTACTCGCGGGCGTTCACCATTGCTGGTGGGGCTAACGAGGTACTGCGTACGCAGGTTGCTGAGCGGGGGTTGGGGTTGCCTCGGTAGTCACTCCGTGGGGGGCGCGAAGGGTTGTTTTGTGTCTGCTGCGCCGTTGTGGCTTGTCGCGCAGTTCCCCGCGCCCCTAAAGACCCCAGGAACCCCCCTCTGGATCAGATCAGCTCGATGATCGTTGCGTTTGCTGTGCCGCCGCCCTCGCACATGGTCTGCAAGCCGTAGCGCAGGTTCTGCTGGCGCATCCTTGCCAGGAGCCTTGTCATCAGGATGGCGCCGGAGCCGCCCAGTGGGTGGCCTACGCCGATTGCTCCGCCCAGGGGGTTCAGGCGCTCGGGGTCTGCGCCCGTTTCTGCCAGCCATGCCAACGGCACCGGGGCGAAGGCCTCGTTGACCTCGTAGACGCCCATGTCCTCGATCGTCAGGCCTGAGCGGTGGAGGACCTTCTCCGTTGCGGGGATCGGGCCCAGGAGCATGGTGATCGGGTCCGCGCCGCTCACCGCTCCGGTGTGGTAGCGGGCGATCGGGGTGAGGCCCAGCTCGCGGGCTCGTTCCGGGGTGGTGATGAGCAGAGCCGCGGCGCCGTCGGAGATCTGGGAGGCGTTGCCGGCGTGGATCACGCCGTCCTCCTTGAAGGACGGCTTGAGCTTGGCCAGGGTGTCGGGGCTTGTGCCGCGTCGTAGGCCCTCGTCCGTCGTGAACTTGGTGCCGTCCACCTCGATGGGAACTATGTGGTCGTCGAAGACGCCTGCATCGATCGCCGCCGCCGCTTTCGCGTGCGACTCCGAGGCGAACTCGTCCAGCCGGTGGCGGCTCAACTTCCAGCGTTCGGCGATGAGTTCGGCTCCGACGCCCTGGCTGAACTCGAAGCCGTCGTAGCGGGCGATGGCTGCGGGTCCGTACGGCTGTCCCGTGGTCCGGTGCGAGCCGAGCGGCACCCTGCTCATGGTCTCGACGCCGCCCGCGACCACGATGTCGTACTGCCCCGCCATGACGGCGTGCGCGGCCTGGTCGACCGCCTGCTGGCTGGAGCCGCAGGCCCGGTTGACCGTGACGGCCGGGACGTGTTCGGGCCAGCCCGCGGCGAGTACGGCGAAGCGGCCGACGTTGCTGGACTGGTCGCCGATCTGGGTGACACAGCCCCAGACCACGTCGTCCACCGTGCCGGGGTCGATCCCGGTGCGTTCGACGAGGGCCTTGAGCACCTCGGCCGACAGATCCGCCGCGTGCACCGATGCCAGCGAGCCGTTGCGCTTGCCGATCGGAGTGCGTACGGCGTCGACGATGACGGCGTCTCGCATGACAACTCCCTGGTCAGTCAGGTCGGTTGGGTACTTCTGGCCACTTCGTCTATTCGGGTTGTTCGTGTTGCTCGGGTTGGTCGTCCGGGAATCGCACGCCCCAGTCGCGGAACACTTCTTGCGTGTCCGCGCCGACTTCCGGGGCCACCCGGCCCGCGCTCGAAGGCGTCCCCGAGAAGCGGGGCGCCGCTGCGGGCTGGATCACTCCGTCGCGCGTGAACAGGCTTGCTCGCGCGGCCAGATGGGGGTGGGCTGCCGCCTCGGTGAGGCTCAGTACGGGGGCCACGCAGGCGTCGGTTCCCTCGAACAGTGCCGCCCACTCGTCCCGGGTGCGCTCCGCGAACCGCTTCTCCAGCAGTTGCCGCAGCTGCGGCCAGGTCGAACGGTCGTGCTGGCGGTCCGGATCGACGCCCAGGTCCAGCAGCTCGACCAGGCGGCGGTAGAACTTGCGTTCAAGCGCGCCGACGGCGACATGGCGGCCGTCCCGGGTCTCGTACACGGCGTAGAAGGGCCAGCCTCCGTCGAAGCGGTTGACGCCTCGTTCGTCGGTCCACTCGTCGCGCGCGAGCTTGGCGAAGGTGCTGGCGAGGAGGTGGGCGGTGCCGTCGACTATGGCCGCGTCGACGACCTGTCCTTTTCCGGTGCGCGTGGCTGCGTGCAGGGCGGCCAGGACACCGATCACGAGGTAGGCACCGCCGCCCCCGAAGTCGCCGACGAGGTTCAGGGGGATCTGCGGCGGGCCGCCGGCCTCCCCCATCGCGCCCAGCGCGCCCGTCAGCGCGATGTAGGTGATGTCGTGTCCTGCGGCTGCTGCCAGCGGGCCGTCCTGGCCCCAGCCCGTCATCCGGCCGTAGACCAGGCGGGGGTTGCGGGCCAGGCAGTCGTGCGGTCCGATGCCGAGGCGTTCGGTGACTCCGGGGCGGAACCCCTCGATCAACACGTCGGCGCGCTCGACGAGTTGGAGGAGTGCGGCGGCTCCGGCCGGGTCTTTGAGGTCGAGTACGACCGACCGTTTCCCCCGGTTGAGCACATCCGCCGGTCCGCCCGCGTCCGGTTCGTCCGCGCGTCCGGGCCGGTCCACCCGGACGACCTCCGCCCCGAGATCGGCCAGCAGCATCCCGGCGAACGGCCCCGGCCCGATGCCACCGAGTTCGACCACCCGGCAGCCGACGAGAGGTCCCGTTCCTGTCGTCATGGTCATACCCTCCCGACCTCCGGCCAATTACGGATACTCAATTGCCCCAGTCGTACGTACGACGTGGTCAGCGGCCCTTCCAGACCGCCGCCCTCTTCTCCGCGAACGCGGCGGCACCTTCCCTGGCGTCCTCCGACTTGAACACCGGAGCGGCGATCTCGAACTGCCGCGCCCACCCCTCCTCCAGCGTCCAGTCGGCGGCGTGGCTCGCGATCTCCTTGGTGGCCGCGACGGCGAGCGGGCCGTTGGCCGCGATCGTCGCGGCCAGGGCGAGGGCTCCGTCGAGCGCGCCGCCCTCGTCCGTCAGCCGGTTGACGAGGCCGACCTCGGCGGCCCGTTCGGCGCTGATCGGTTCCCCGGTCAGGAGGAGTTCCAGCGCGATGGCGTACGGGATGCGGCGCGGGAGGTGGAGGGCCGCGCCGGCGCGGGCGACCAGGGACCGCCGCACCTCGGGGACGCCGAGCCGTGCCGTGTGGGAGGCGACCACCAGGTCGCAGGCCAGCAGGAGTTCGAAGCCGCCGGCCAGGGCCCAGCCCTCGACGGCGGCGACCAGGGGTTTGCGCGGCGGGGTCAGGGTGATCCCGCACAGGCCGCGGCCCTCGATCGCGGGTGACTCGCCCCTCAGCCACGCCTTGAGGTCCATGCCGGCCGAGAACGTGCCGCCTGCGCCCGTGAGCACGCCCGCCCGCAGGTCGTCCGACTCGTCCAGCTCGTCCACCGCTGCCGCCACTCCGGCGGCCACCCCCGCGTCCAGCGCGTTCTTCACCGCCGGGCGGTTGATCGTGATGACCTGGACCGCGCCTCGGCGCTCCACCAGCACCTCGTCCGACACGCCTACCTCCTCGAATCGTGCAACTGATCGCCGGTCACGGCGAATTGGGCCAGCTCATGGGCGACCATGCCGTCCAGGTCCTCGGCCGGCGGTGCCGGGAGGTCGACGGCGCGGTCGCGGGTCGGCAGCAGGACGACGGCCGTACCGGGTGTGGTGACCTCACCGCGCTGGTTCTCGCACCGCACCTCGATGTGCACCTCGGCCCGCCCGGCCACCCGCCGTTTGTCGACGACCGTGCCGCGCACCCAGGTGGTGTCGCCGAGATAGTTGAACTTGCGGTGCTCGCACCGGAGTTGCCACAGCCACCCGTCGTCGCCGATCCAGTCGGTGAGCAGATGGCACAGCCAGGTCTCACGCATCCCGCCGTAGTCGTACGGGTTCGGCAACCCGAGTTCCTTCGCCCGCGCGGGTTCCCAGTGCAGCCGCTGCACGGTGTCCGGGATGTTCATGGGGTTCGGCGGATACAGTCCCGGGGCCTTGCGCCGGACACGCGCGGCGATCCCGAAGGCGCCGGGCGGGGTGAGCTGCATGCCCCAGCCCAGATGCCAGACGACCACGTCCGTGGTGGTGAGCGGCCCCTTCACCCGGGGCTGGAGTTCGTCGCCGATCTCGACGTCCTCCCAGTAGCGGGGGTCGGCGCCGCGCCGGGTCTCGGCCGCGTAGGCGGCGTCGATCTCGGCCAACTGCTCGGCCGTGTAGGGCTCCTGGGCCAGGTGTTCCTTCGCCCGCTTCTTCGACGTGTGCCGTTCGGCGTTGATCCAGGTGCCGCGCCGCAGGGCGTGCATCTCGCCCCGCCCGTTGGCGTAGAGGTAGTCCTTGACGACGTGTGCCGTGCGTCCGCCGAAGCGGCTGGGCTTGAGATGGACGCCCACCTGGGTCTGCAACACCCGGCAGCGGTCCCCGAGTTGAAGCGGACGCCACCACTCGAACTCCATCACCGCCTGGTAGGAACCGAGCCCGGCGAAGGGGTCGCCCTTCAGGAGCGCCTTGGTCTCCGGGTCCGGCTTCGGGGCCGCGTCCTCCCCCATCGTGTAGAGGAAGGTGGGCGGTGCGACGAGCGAGCCCCAGCGGGTGCGGGCCGCGTGGTCCGGGTCGCAGTACAGGGGGTTGTCGTCGCCGTAGCCGTACGCGAAGTGGCGTACGCCGTCCCAGGTCACCTCGTAGTTGTGCGGGGGGTTGTGCTGGGGCTGCGGGACGCCGAGGCGGCGGCGGGAGCGCTCGACCGCCTCGTCGGTGAGGACGCCGAACCGCTCCGCGGCCTTCTCCGGCGTCCCCGTCTGCGTACCCGTCATCGCTGTTCCTCCTTGACGCGCTGCTGCTGTGCGAGCCGGGCGCGGACCAGTTCCAGCAGGTCCACGCGGCTGACCTTGCTCGACGGGGTCCGGGGCAGGGCGTCGACGACGACGATGTGCGCCGGTACCTCGTACGGGGTGAGCCGGGACCGGCAGAGGGCGACGAGGTCGGCGGTGTCCGGGGGGACTTCGCCCGGCTCGGTCTCGACCCCCGCGACCGGTATCTCGCCGAGCCTCGGGTCCGGCAGGCCCGCGACGGCCGCCTCACGGACGGCGGGGTGGCTCTCCAGGACGCGTTGGACGGTCTCCGGCTGCACCTTGAAGCCGCCGCGGATGATGGCGTCGTCCGCGCGGCCCTCGATCCAGACGAACCGGTCGGCGTCGATCCGGGCGAGATCGCTGGTCCGCGTCCAGGCCCGGCCGCCCCCGGTGCTCTGCTCGGTACGGACCTCCAGACGGCCGGGCCTGCCGACGGGCAGTTCGGCGCCGTCCTCGCCGGTCACCCTCAACTCGACGCCGTCGAAGGCGCGTCCGGCGCTGCCCGCCTTCCGTTGCCACCACCGCTCGTGCAGCGGCAGCGTCCAGCCGACCACCGCTCCGGCGAACTCGGTGGCCCCGTAGGTCATGAGGACGGGGATGCCGTACGTACGGAAGAAAGCGTCGGCGAGTTCCGCCGGGCAGGGCGCGGTGCCGGAGGTGACGACCTGGAGGCTCGCCAGCCGTTCCTTCGGGACGCCGGAGTCCAGTACGGCACGGATGGCGGCCGGTACGAGGCTCGCAGCCCGCAGCCGGTGCCGTTCCACCGCGCCCACCCAGGGATCGACGGCGAACCTGGGCATCAGCAGCATGCGGCGGCCGGTCGCGAGACAGGCGAGCGCCCGCCACAGGCCGGAGATGTGCACGAGCGGAGTGGCCACCAGCGCCGCTGACCGCGACAGCAGCCGCGCGTCTTTCGGGGTCTGCCCGCCGGAGACGAGGGCCTGGTCGAGCTGTCCTATGCGCAGGTGTACGCGTTTCGGGGGGCCGGTGGTTCCCGAGGTGAGCATCTCCACGGCGACGTCCGGGGCGGCGAGCGGCGCATCGGCGGACGGCGTACCTCCCGCGAGCTTGATGATGCCGTCGGTGCCGGTCTCCAGGGCCGCACTGTGAGCGGTCACCGTGCTCAACACGCCGTCGCGGGCCAGGACTTCGGCACCGGCGACGACGACGGGCGGCTCGCAGCGCGCGATGTCGGCGGCGAGCCGCGCCGGTGGCTGCAACGGGCTCAGCATCACCAGGCAGCGCCCGGAGGCGATCACCGCGGCGACCACGGCCACGTGCTCGGGCCGGTTCTCCAGGACGACCCCGACGCGGGCGCCGGTGGGCAGTCCCAGTGCGTCGAGCGCGTCGACGACACCACGCGCGGTCTCCTGGATCTGCCCCCAGGTCCACCAGTCGCCCTCGTACTCGATCGCCTCGGCGTCGGCGGGGGCCTCGGTCAGCAGCCGGGACAGGCGGTCGCGAATTCCCACGGGAGCAGCCTTTCGTCACCAGGCCTATAAAGTACACTTAATTGATGATCGTTTACTGCCAGATCCGTGACATGCCACCGCAAGTGACAAGAACCACGTGATTCAGTGACCTGAAATGGCTCAGATGCCGACCAGATCGGCCAGCCTGGCCCGGTGCGCGGCCGGGCTGCCGAAGAGCTGCTCCGAGGACTTCGCGCGCTTCAGATAGAGATGCGCGTCGTGCTCCCACGTGTAGCCGATACCGCCGTGGATCTGGATGTTCTCCTTGGCGGCATGGGTGAAGGCGTTCGCGCAGTACGCGGCGGCGAGCGCGGCGGACACCGGCAGTTCGGCCGGTTCCCCGTCGGCCACGGCCATCGCGCGGTAGGCGGCCGAGCGGGCGGCCTCGACCTGGAGCAGCGTGTCGGCGCACTTGTGCTTGATCGCCTGGAACGACCCGATGGGACGGCCGAACTGGACCCGGACCTTCGCGTACTCCACCGCGGCGTCCAAGCAGGCCTGCGCGCCGCCGACCTGCTCGGCGGCCAGCGCCACGACCACCCGGTCGACGACGGTACGGAGGTACTCCGTGGCGTCTCCCTCCGGGCCGACCCGTAGCGCCACCGCGCCGTCGAGGTCGATCCGCGCAAGCCGCCGCGTCGGGTCGAGCGCCTCCAGCCGGGTACGGGTCACCCCGGGCGCGGTGCCGTCCACGGCGAACAGGCCGGGGCCGGTGTCGGCGCGGGCGGCGACAAGAAGCAGGTCGGCGCTGTGACCGTCGATCACGAACATCTTCGTGCCCGACACCCGCCAACCCTCCGCGTCGCGCGTCGCCGAGGCCGCCACGTCCTCGACGCGCCACGACCCGCCCGCCTCGGCCAGCGCCAGGGTGCCGGTCAGTGAACCGTCGGCGATGGCGGGCAGCCAGCGCGCCTTCGCCGTGTCATCACCGGACGCGGCGAGGGCCTGGCCGGCGAGGGCGACCGTCGCGAAGTACGGGGAGGGCAGCAGGACCCTCCCCAGCTCCTCCAGGACGATGCCCAACTCGACCGGGCCGCCGCCGAATCCGCCGTACTCCTCCGGCAACGCGAGGCCGTGCAGGCCGAGTTGGTCCGCCATCTGGCGCCAGAGCGCCGGGTCGTGGCCCTCGTCGGACTCCATCGAACGGCGTACCGCCTCGCTCGGTGCCTTGTCGGCGAGGAAGCGGCGCAGCGTCGAACGGAGCGCCTCGTGCTCCTCGGTGAACGTGGTGAAGGTCGGTGCCACGTGCGCTTCATCCGTCCCTGTGGGGTGTCTTCGACCGCAGATAGGCGGCGAAGTCCGGCATCCGGGCTCGGTCCACGATCTCGATCCGGATGCCGCCCGGCGCCAGGTGGTAGGCGAAGATCGACGGCTCACCGTCGATCACGGCACAGGCCTCCAGTGGAAAGCCCGCCTCCACCAGCCGTTTCGAGGTCGTCGGGACGTCGTCGCAGAAGTAGCCGAGGTGGTGCGTGGCCATGTGCCCGGTCGCCGTCCAGGGCGTTCCCTGGATCTCCTGCGTGAGTTCGATGTGCGGGGCGTCGATCGAGTACGTCCAGCGCAGGGCGAGTACCCGTTCGCCGTCCGCCATGCGCACCGGCAGTTCGGCGGTCATGGTCTCGGTCCAGCGGTAGCCGGCGACCTCGGTCAGCCGGGCCTTCCACTCGTCGACGTCCCGGACCACGATCCCCGTGTGATAGAGGTCGGCCGCACTCAGGATGTGAGTCACCGCGCCGCTCACCAGGTGAGCCGGAGCTGCTTGATGCCGTACATGTTGCCGTGCGCCTCAAGGTCCTGGCCGGGCTCGATCTCGTAGTCCGGGATGCGCCGGTGCCACTCCTCGATCGCCACGTTGAGTTCGAGGCGGGCGAGGTGCGAGCCGAGGCAGCGGTGGGGGCCCGAGCCGAAGGCGATGTGGTTGGTCGCCGTCCGGTGCAGATCCACCTCCAGCGGGTTCTCGTACCGTTCGGGGTCGCGGTTGGTGACCGAGATCGGGAGCATCACCATGTCGCCGGCCCGGACCGGGCAGCCGCCGACCTCGACGTCGCGGGTGGCCTTGCGGGCCGGGACGACGGGCGAGTAGACGCGCAGGATCTCCTCCACGGCGGTGGAGATGAGCGAGGGGTCGGCGACGATCGCCCGGCGCTGCTCCGGGTGTGTGGCGAAGTGATAGAACGACCAGCCGACCGAGATCGGGACGGTGTCGAAGCCGGCCTGGAAGAACAGGACGCAGAACGCGTGCATGTCCCGGTCGCTGATCTTCTCGCCGTCGATCGTCCAGGTCATCGCCTGTGACAGCAGATCGTCGCGAGGGGCCTCGCGGCGCAGGGCGATCTGCTCGTCGAAGTACTCCGACACGGCGGTCATGGCGGCCAACTGCCGCTGTCCGTCGGGGTCTTCGCCGTAGGTGAGGTGCAGCAGATCGTGGGTCCAGTGGAGGAACTGGCCGAGGTCGTCCTCGGGCAGGCCCATCAGGTCCATGAAGATCCGGGTCGGGTACTGGCGGGCGAAGGCGTCGAGGACGTCGGCGCTTCCGGCGTCCTTCAGGCCGTCGATGATTTCGCCGGCGATCCTCCGGAACTTCGGCTCGTCGGCGGCGGCGGCCTTCGGCGAGAAGTGCTTGCCCAGCAGCCGTCGCCACTCGGTGTGGTGGGGCGGGTCCAGCATCTCCGGGATCCACAGGAACTTCGGATTCGGGTTGAGGACCGTCACCGACTCGCTGGAGAACGTCCGCCAGTCCTGGAGCGCCCGCTGGATCGCCTCGCTCTCGGTGACGACCCAATACCCTTGCGCGATGGTGCTCCGGAACCCGGAGTGGGTGCCGGCCAGTTCGTCCCAGCGTTGCTGGTGACTGAGGACCGGCCCGCTGAGCCGGTTGTCGAAGTGGTAGGCGGGAACTCCGTCGTGGGTTCCGTCGGGTTCGAGTGTCGTACTCATCACGGCTCCTCTCGTCGTACGTCCGTCACGTCGCACGAGGTCAGGGGTGTCCTAGGTCGTGTCCGCAAAGTCCCGTCGTCCGCCCGGAGGGCGGGCCCGGCGGCGTCTGGTGCGTGCTCTCGGCGTGCCGGGCGGAGTCCCTCGTACTGGTTGTACGTGGGGCTTCGCCCGGTGCGGC